>VXXH01000208.1 GCA_009835515.1 Candidatus Poribacteria bacterium | reverse complement strand
ATTTACGGGTAGATGTACCAATAGCAAAATTTTCAAAGTCCCCTGATTTGGTTTTCTGTGGAAGCAATCTCCGAACTGAGATTTTTCTACTTGGCATCCACGCTGCAAAATATGTTATAATTTCACCAACAACGAAAACCTATAAAATAGCACAAATTCACCGAGAAGGACTCTCAAAAATGCGAACACCAAACGTTTCGGAAGCAAAAGAAAAAATCCAAGTCATAAAATACCTCGATGTCGGCGAGATGACGATCACAGGTTCGGGTAAGGTGAATAATAAGGCTTTTTACGCGGCGAAGGAAATTGTTTTGACAATCACTGCCAAACGCCCAGAAATCCTGAGTAAACTCTCAGGCTATGAGTTCATCCTTATCGCGCCTGGGGAGAGCATCACAGCCTCGCTCGGATGGGAGGAGAGCAAGTCGCGTCTTGCGGGTCTCGCTTTAACACCGCAAGAATCCCTGGGGTTCCCAGGTCGCTTCGCCTCTTATATTGAAAAGAAAAAGAAACCGAGCATGGACACATTCGTTCACGAGTTCGGGCATGCAGTCCATTCTGTCGTTTCAAAGATGGACCCAGAATTTAATCCCTTATTAAATCGTGCCTACAAACAGGCGATGGCACTCGGGTTATGGAGAGACAAGTATTTTTCTGTAGATAACTGGAAGTTAGAATCCTCGCCAGTAGATGAGTATTGGGCAGAGGGTGTCCGTATGTGGTATTATGTCGGTAAAAATCAAGAATTTAAAACAAGAGACGCGTTCAAGAAGTACGATCCAGGGATTACGGACTTGATTGGTCTCTGGCTGTCGGCAGAAGAAATCCCGCGCGGATACTAATGGTTCCCAGGGCCGGTAGGTGCTGGTTTAGAACGACACCATAAGTGTCAATTTTAAAAAAATAACCGTCGCGACCCCTAGGCCGGTAGGTTCGGAATATAATACAAGGAATGGATTTAGTCTATTCCCAGACTAAATCCCCCAACCGAACCGGGTTTTACGCGGAGACCTTGAAGATTCATAACCCTCTTAATCCCGTAGGTTGGGTTGAACGGCGTTGAGAAGTGGACCGTTAACAGGTCAAACATCCCTGAAAGCCAATATCCGGCCATATCTATTCGTGAACATAGTGAAACCCAACTTTACGCTGTCAGCACCGCGGAACCTTCAAATCCAAAGCGTTGGGTTTCACTCGGACTCTGATGGATGTGGTATATCTGAAGCGAGTTGTGTTTTTCTCTGATTTTCGGGTTTTGGTAGCATCCGTTCAACCCAACCTACGAGACGATACGGTTTTTTCTAAAATTGACACTCATGGTGCGATTTGATGAAGATTAATTGTTTAATAGTGTTTGGGAACCTCACCAGTCGGTCATGGCAGCGAGATGCTACAGTGGCGGCAAGCCGTTAACAATCTCTACTGTCTTCAGACTGACGGTGATGACGCGGGCGATGAGGTCTACGATATACCGCTGCTCTGACTCACGGTTCGGGTCGTTGACAATCCCGCTCCGTCTGTCTACCTTCACACGATACTGATCTATTACCCACTCCAACGCAGACCGATTGCCTAATTTATAGTCATACGCTTCGACAGGTATCCCCTCTAACGTCAGGAAACCGTTGTATTTCAACTGCGTCTTGTCTTTAGACAGTCTCATCTTTTCGACGTGCCAATCTACCTGCATCCCCGGTGTTTCAATGGACTTCAACCCCTCGTATTTCGGGGCGGATTCGTAGTTAACGTGCAGGTCTGCTAACTGCGCACCCGCTTTGGCGAATCCCCAGAAGTTTTCGGCAAACGGGATATGCGGGAGGTCGCGCTTGAGGTTCATCTCGTATTTCTCACGGTAGACGGGATGGTGCAAGAGTGCGTAGTTATAGTGGAAGATGTCCCATTTGGTGATGGTGTTGTCGTTGTAATGCGTTCGGAATTCCGCGAGTGCCCAATCGGTGATATTCTCTTGTCGGTTCGTGCCGTCTTCATTGTAGGTATAGAAAGGAAAACATTGGGTTTTTTCAAGAGAATCGACACACGGAATTGTATCCGTAGTTAATGCGTGGAATAACTTGCTACTTCCAATACCACTAACACAAATCACTTGATTTTCTAATTCTATATTGGAGGTAGGGAGAATGGATGGGAAAACGTACACACGTTCAGTTAGCATCCGATCAAAGTAAAGATTCATTTTGGCAAATGGACGATAGAGGGATATTCTCACCTTTTCCGAAAAAAAATAAATGGTTTTTCCACTTTTCAAGTTGTTTTTTAAACCTGAACTCCACTTAATTTTTCTGTCATCAGACTCCACAAAATCATCAAGGTTTACTTCCCGACTTGTTTGTTGAGCCCATCGAGCAACTTCTGTGTTGTAGACTCCAATCATCTGCTGAACGTTTTGTGTAAGGGTGTTTTGATTAAAATTGTAGGTCCACGCATCACGGTTGGTTTTAACACCCGCACTGTAGGTTTTGAAAATCACATCTGACGCAGTCCCTATTTTTGCCTTTGCATCTTTGGTACCCATTGGAATAAAGGTGTCAAATTCGGCGTGGAACCCTTCAGTTAACCAGGTATGTTTCGCATCAACCGTTGCCTGCTTCATCGGGACGTTTGTATAGTTCTCGGAATCGGTTAAAAATTTCTGCTTCTCACGTGCCTTCAGATAATCGTCAACAGAATAGAGCCAAACCTCAGCCGTCTCCGATGTCGATTCTGCCTTTTTGATGAATAGACTAATTCCAACACCGACCCGAATCTGGTCATCAAAGACGTTACCTCCCTCTTTTCGGCGGCGTTCACCGGAGGTGCGAGCGTTCCCTTTCAGGTCAATGTGATAAATTTTTGTGAAATCCTGGGCGAGGTGTTTTCGCATGCCATCAAACGCGATGCCATCGAGAAAGCCGTTGTTCGTTACAAACGCGACAACGCCTTCGTTTCCAATCCGTTTTGATGCCCAGAGAATTGCTTTCACATACGGATCCGAGAGAGCGTTTTTATTTGTTGCTTTCGAGTCTTGTGAATACGTCTCCTTTAGCAGCGCGTCCATCGTCTCGTACTTCCGATTTTTATTGTTGTCGTTCTCGTTAATCTGTCCCATGTTATAAGGTGGGTTGCCGATGACGACGAACATATCCGCTGCCTTTTGTCGCTGCACACGTTCTGTGTTCTCACGCGTGAAGAGTTCGCCTTGCTCCTGCTCAAGCAACTCAAACGTATCGGCAAGTGCGATGCCTTCAAACGGTAGATATGTTCCAGTGCGTTGAAAGAATTCCTGCTCAATGTTGAGGCTGGCGATGTAGTAGGGTAGGAGCATCACCTCGTTGCAGTGGAGTTCATGACGGTATTTTTCTTCTAACGCTGTGCCTTGAATATCCTGCATGAGCCGGACGATGAAGTTACCCGTCCCGACAAACGGATCAATAACATGAACCCCAGTATCCGACAACGACCTGTCGAACTCGGTTTTGAGGATATGCTCCACACTTTTCACCATGAAATCAACGATCGGTTGCGGTGTATAGACGATGCCGTGCGTATCTGCGACATCCTCGGAGAACCCTTGAAAGAATTTCTCGTAGAACGTGTTAAGGAAATGCTGTTTTTGGGTGAAATCCCTGCAGAGCGTCGCTGCCTGCTCGATAACGATATAGAACCGATCCAGCGGTGCGAGAAACGCGTCACGACTCACGGCGTGTCGCATGAGCGCGTCGCTGACGTTTTCAATCTCACGTGCGATGATATTTCGACGCGTGAAATCCGATCGCTCGAAAACCGTGCGGAAGATGCGTTCAGTGAGGATGTGTTGGATGAGCATCTCCTCAACAGCATCCTGCGAGAGTTCCGGGTTAATAGAAGTACGGCAGGTTTCATAGAAGTCGGCGAACGCCTCCTTGAAGGCTGTATCCGTTTCGTGGCGTTGGTCGATCAATTCTTTCAGCCTGTTTGCGAGGTCAGGGACATGTGCTCTAAAATCCGAGACCGCTGTCTGCCAGTTATCCAGTGCGGGTGGGACGTAAGCGAATAGATACTGAAGTGCCGCGATCAATCCTGTCGGTTCGGTGATGTCTATATCTAAAGCGACCTGTCCGTTCTGGTATAAAATGACGCGCTCTGGTGTCTGGAAGCAGATATTATCAAATGGGTAGCCCGCTGCCTGTTTTTCTGCGACGGCTTTCGGGAGGTCGTCATCTATATCTTTCGCCTCCCAATACGCGAAGGGGAGACCGTATTCGTCGAGGATCGCGCCGTCAATAACAATCCGGTTTCCGTTTGAAGTGCGCATCGCATATTGAGGGATGAGCGTGGCGTTGACCTGTTTAGCGCAAGCATCGAGTAAGAAGGCGAAAGGGTTACTGACTGCACCTTCGTGCGTTACGGCGTGTCGGTCATACTGCTGGAGTGTGGCGTAATAGTCGCGGATTGCCTTGTGGCTGGGTTTGAGATTGAGTTGCGGCATAGGGGTATGATAACAAGTTTGCGGTGAGGGATCAAGCGAAAATCCCTAGTATCTCTCAGTAATTTCTAAGGCAGCAACGTCTACGGATAAACACCCCTCGACTGCTTCATAGATATTTTTAAGCAGTTCTTCAAACGTCTCACCGTGCGTGGCGCAGCCCTCAATTGCTGGCACTTCCGCCCAATAAC
>VXXH01000540.1 GCA_009835515.1 Candidatus Poribacteria bacterium | reverse complement strand
CGCTCGAAAGTTGTAAAATACACAAGTGGGAAATTCCATGTTCAGTTTATTTTTCTAAAAGGAGAAGCAGATAATGAGCCAAGCCTTACCTCTCGTAGCCTACCCTGATCTCGAAAACCAAGTCAAGGCGATGGAGGAAGACGGGTATGCCTATTTTCCAAAGGTTATTGACCAGGCACAACTCGCGGAACTTCGCGACGCAATGGATCGACTCACCGCGATCCCTGAAAGTTTTGATCGGCACAGCTTGCCTGAGAACGGCAGCGGTTTCCTTAACAAACATATCAATAACGCCTTCAATCGCGACCCTGTCTTTCTGCATTATCTTGACAAATCTCCGGTCATTGAATTAGCAGAAGCCGTTCACGGTGACGATTGTCACGTCATCGGCATGACGGCTTGGGTAACAGGGCCAGGGCGCCCCGATCAAGGACTGCATACAGATTGGCTGCCCATCCCACTGCCTGCAGACCTCTTGGAAGACCCGCGCGTCAAAGTCCCAATCTTCATCTCAACCGCTCACTACTATCTCGATGACCTCTACGAAGATCTCGGCCCAACGAAATTTGTTCCCGGCAGCCATCTTTCCGGACGACGACCCGATGGTGAAGCCGAATGGAAAGGGGCAAAGGAACAGAGTATCCTTTGTAATGGCGGTGATGTCGTGATTTTCCGGAGCGAGGTCTGGCACCGAGGCACTGCAAATCGGAGCGATCAGACCCGATACCTATTACAAGTACATTACGCGAATCGGATGATCACGCAGAAATTCCCGCCCTACCTGAATCGGTTTCAGTTCGATGATGCAATCTTGGAGCAAGCAACAGACCGTCAACAGCGTTTAATGGGTAACCATCGCCCCGGTGCCTACGATTGACTTAAATTTTTTCAGAGCACAATAATTGCCACCGAGGACAACAGTTGCCTTCAAACAGAAAAGAGACTATCGGGACACCCCCCAAACCCAACGTTATCAGCGAGGAGCCGCACGGGAAAATTATTGCCCTCAGTCTGCTCCTCGCGTTTCTCTGGGGTGGGAATTCGCCCGCAATAAAAGTCGGTTTGCAAGATTTCCCACCGATGGCGTTGGCGTTCCTCCGCTTTGTGATAGGTCTTGTTGTTGTCGGCGGTTGGTCGCTCTTCCGCAGGGTCTCACTCGGTTTGCGCCGTGGCGAATTTCTACGATTGTTGCTACTCACAACGATTTTCATACTCCAAATTATCTGCTTGAATACCGGGACCGAACTCACAACAGCATCACGTTCCACTATTTTCATTAACGTCTACCCATTTTTCACAGCACTCTTCGCGCATTTCTGGATTCCCGGCGAACGCCTCTCTATTACAAAGACATTAGGGATCATCGTCGCCTTCAGCGGTGTTTTCGTAACCGTCGCCCCGAACCTCGGTGAAGGTGAAACCAGTGTCCTTGGCGACATCCTTGTTCTCATCAGTGGCTGTTTCTTAGGGCTACGCGTCGTTGTAACAAAACTACTCGTTCAAGCCATTCACCCGTACCGGCTCTTGGTCTGGTATCTAAGTTTGAGTCTACCATGTTATGCCGCAATGAGTTTCCTACTCGAACGCGGCGCACCGATGCAGCTGACACTTTCAAGCACTGCTGCGCTTCTTTATCAAGGCGGTGTTATCGCTGGCTACTGTTTCTTGGCGTGGACTTCAATACTTGAGAGATATAGTGCAAGTAAGCTGGTCGTGCTTTTTTTCGCGACACCGCTTTCGGGTGTTCTGTTCAGCTATCTGGTCTTGGGTGACGAACTCACACTGAGTCTGCTCGTCGGTGCGCTTCTCGTGGCAGGCGGGATTTATCTCGTAAACATGCGGCAGTGAAGTAGTTAGGGCAGATTTTTCAACGCGTTAGGCTTCAACTTTCAGTCATCTTTTGCAACCATGTATACGGATTTCCGACACGGACTTGAAGTTGTGCGCTGTGGCGTTTCGCGAGTCGTAACATCCGGTCATCGGTTGTCAAAAGAACATCTACACCACCGCTTTCGGCACACGCAATATGTAAAGCATCGTAATGCTTAAATCCCAATGATTCAAGGACTTCGCTTCTTGTTATTTCTGTTGTATCAACCAAAATAGTTTCACGTGCGAACCGGAGAATGTCCTCTAAGTTCGCGCGTTGTTCTAAATCGGGGGTTTGAATGATTTCAAATTCCAAAACGCTGCTCGCAATCCATACCCAATGTGCAGTATTAACACGAGTAAGGATTGTATCAATTGCTTCTGTTTCTCGACGAATACGCCCTTGTATCTGAGGATCAAAAAGACGGTTTAAGCAGCATGTATCCAGGTATATTTTCCAAGATTGAGGGTTTGGCATGCGTTGGACTTATTTCTTGTCCTTTGTTTGCGCTACGGAGTATTTTTGTTGAATCTGTTGAATTCCTTCCATGACTGTGTCTTTATCAAGTTTATCAAGCCATTTATGACGTTCTTCCGTATAATCAACTGAGTTTGGTTTGCGTATTCTGATAAAGCGCGCCATTCCGACGGGGCCTAGCACATCCGAGAGTGTCCTAAGACCGAGCTCATAAAAGGCAATATCAGACCGTTTGGTCATTTTTTGCTTGCGTTCTTCTTTAGGCTTTGGGTACTTCGCTTTGTACACCTTGTACACCTTTTCATGAATCTCTTCCATTTCAAGAGCAGAGAGTTTTTGTTCAGTCTGGCTGACTTCATCCTTATGCGGTTGGCATATCTGAAGAAACCGCGTAGTTCCAGGAAGCCCAAGGCATTCTGTTAGAACTTTAATGCCATGCTCATAAATCTGTGCCTCAGTCATGTTTATTACATTCATTTCATATCACCACCTGTAACTACATGCGACATAAGACGAGGCATAAGAACCTCGCCTTATCGATAAATCAGAATCAAAACTTATTTGCTGCCAGACTGCGCTTCCATCGCCGGATAGATTTCTATATCAGAACGCGTGATGAGGACACCGGTATAGAACGTTAGCCAATCCCCGCAGAGTTCAATAGACATAAACTCATCATCACCGTTGGCGTATTCGTGGAGTTCAACGTCGAACTTTTCTTCCCCTTCGGCATCTGTAACCGTGAGGGTTGCGGGAACAACGTCCTGTCGGCTGTATTCAACGGCGATGTCTTCTTCTTCATTATCCGGGTCTGGAAAATAGAGCGTCATGTAATCCGGCAGCGGATCAGCGAGTTCACATTCATCATCAACAATCCATCGGGAAATCTCGTACTCGTCCGTCGTTCCGGCAACATGGTCAACGCCGAGTACAACTTCTTCCTCTGCGTCGAGAATATGATACATATAGCGGCGAAGACTGGCACCCTCATACTTCTTTCGTGTGACAAGCTTGAAGGCGTGTGAAGTATCTCCCGTCTCCTCATAAGTGATGATGTCGGAGAGTTCAATCATGCTGTCAATCGGAATGTCAACCAACTCATGCCGTTCCGGTTTCTTAGGTTCGGTATCTTTCTTTTTCCCGAATAGGGACCTTCCATTTTTTCTACCAAATAGTGCCATATCACCACCTAAAAATAACCTTTGTTATACATCACCAATACGACTACGCCGACAATAAGGAGGCTTCCAAAAATAAGGACGAACCAAGTCGCGCCAGATGTCTTTTTCTCTACATAAACAGTCCGCGTGGCCGGTGGTGCCCGCGTTTGCGTTGTTGATGCAGTCGGTGTCGTTACTGTTGGTGTCTCTCCAGCAGCTGCGAGGAGTTCCTCTTTGATTGCCGCTTCATCTGGGAGTTCGTCAACAGTGTAGACCTCTGCGCCATCCCCGTAAAATTTATCTGGATTTTCTTCAACATAACTTGCCACATAGTTTTCATCCGCATTGGTCCCCGGATCCACGTAATTCGCGTTCGGTTCAACACCTTGGCTCTCGTAGTAATCCTTATAGTACTCGTACTCCGCCTGTTTTTCGGCACTCCAATGCGACCGATCATAATCCCGATGGTGATAATGCCACAGGTAACTATGACGAATCGCGTGGTTGTAGTAGTCATGGAAGTAGATACCGAACATCAGGTTGTTAAACGCCATAGATGCGCTCATGCTGTACATCGAATACCCCATCATAGGATAATATCCACCATAGTTGTTGATGTTAATAGTGGAGCGTTGATCCCGGCGTGCGCGCGCAGTCTGACGATTGGCGGTTCTGACTTGGCGTTTCAAAGTGCGGTTTTGTGATTTGAGTTGTCGAACCTGTTTTCGGTTCGTCGCAGTCGTTGCGCGTTGCTGGCTGCGTGTAGCAGTTGTGTTTCGGTTTGTTGCGGTCGTCGCTTTCGCACGGCTCGTTGCAGTTTGCCTTTGACGTGCTGTTGTACTCGCACGCGTACTGGTTGATCTTGAGGCACTACTTCTGCTATAGGTACTCCCAGCGCTGCGCGTCGTCCGTGTTGATGAACGAGAACTACTACGTGTACTACTCGTCGATCGCTTCGGCGCGCTGTAACTCCGTCGGGTTGAGCTGCGACTAAAACTCCGGCTACGACTGAAGCTCCGTCCGCCACCAAAACCGCCGCGGCGACTCTCCACAATATCCGGCGCAAAACTAAATAGAAAGACAACCAAAACCGTGAGAATTGAAAACTGTCTAAATTTGCGCTTCACCCTACTATTCCTCCTTAGAT
>VXXH01000589.1:1155-4656 GCA_009835515.1 Candidatus Poribacteria bacterium | reverse complement strand
CGGTTTACCGATGTAACGTCAGCATTCACATGCGTGATTGCATGCAGTACTGCTATCACCGAAAATTAAATCAGGCAAGGTGACGCTTTGGGAAGCGCGCTTCTTGCTCAAAGTTCAGAACCTTGTGTATATTTTCAAGAAGGAGAATTCATAGCTATGAAAAAAGTCGCAATCTTTATTGCACTTGCCTGCGTTGTGATGCTTGCGCCAATGGCACTCGCACAAAATTGGCAACCGGCAGGTGATAACTGGATTGAAAAATGGTGGGGCCTCGACCTGGTAACGGAGACCGGTGGTTTCGGCACATCCGCGGAACTTGACTATCTTTCATTAGGTAGCGAAGGTGTTATTTCAAATGCCTCCGTTTCCACACGCGATGGTGTCGGCAAAACGGCAAATATCATCGTCAAAGCGGACTCGAACGGCGCCTTACTCGGTTGGTCAATTGTTGACATTGATATCGAAGACCAGTACAATATCTCATCCAGCCACGGCGTGGATGGAGCCGTCATCAGAGATGTAACATGGCACGGTATTATTGCGATCATCTCGCCGGATGACCGGACAACAACGATGCATCCAGCACACGATGACCACGCCCAAATCTGGCTTAACGGCGAAAAGATTTATGATAATCCCACGTGGACAGGTGGCGCTCAGGTCGTTACGACACCGACTGAGATTCAACTCAAGAAGGGTGAAAATTTCTTACACTACAAATGTGGTGAATCGGGTGGTGCAGATTACGTCAACCTCCGCTTTGAACCGACTGACACCGAACTCCTCATCGCTCCCACAACGGATAACCTCTTTTTGAATGTCCTGACACCCGTCGAACCGAAAGGCAAACTGGCGACGCAGTGGGCAGATATCAAACGGCAGTAGTTCTTATTGCTAATGAAAAACCCGTATCCCAAACCGGATACGGGTTTTTTGTTGTCTATTATTTGATTTTCAACACCGTTCAACCCAACCTACAGGTTAAATTGACTGATGGCGTTTGTAATCCTTCACTGTTGCGACTCCATAATCGTTAAAATCTGATTGATAGCCACATTTTCCAACGCCTGTGTTGTACCACCTTGCCAGACAATCGTAATCTTCTCAATATGTTGGTTCTCCCCCAAGCCGAACAGCAATCGCGTATCGCTTCCTGATGCGTAACTCGAACCGCTTTTCACCTCTCTTATTTGTGTCATGTCCCTCGTTGAAACCGTAATCTTCGCGCCAATACCATCTCGATTGCTTCGGCTACCGATCAACTTAATACCGAGCCAATTTCTTTGGTTTCCACCGTCGTTGCGAAGCAAAACGGCGCGCTGGTTGGAATTCATGATGACGATATCGGTGTCCCCATCGTTGTCATAGTCAGCCGTAGCGGCAGCTCTACCGACGAGCGTCTCCGTGAAATAAGCCCCAGCAGTCTCTGATACATCCGTGTAAGTGCCATCGCCGTTGCTTTGAAACATCTGATCGCGTTGGGCGTAGGTTTCGTGGTCCATCAAAATTTCGATGACATCTTGTGGGTGTCCGTTTGCGCAGAACAGATCAAGATGTCCGTCGTTATCGTAATCCAAGAAGAGTGGACTAAAACCGACGTACGGGAGCGTTGGTTGCTGTAACCCACTGCTCACCGTTGCGTCAAGAAAGAACAGTCCTTCCTCGTTCTTATAAAGGGTTGCTTTCTCGGAATTTGCGACGATGAAGTCAAGCCACCCATCCCCGTTATAATCGCCACAGTCCACCCCCATAGAACCTTCCGCGACACCGTTTTCATCATAACCGATACCGATGAACAGGCTTTCATCGGTGAAAGTGCCATCACGGTTGTTATGATACAGAAAGTTGCGATTCGTATCGTTGGTGACGTAAATGTCGGGAAACCCGTCATTATCGTAGTCACAGGCAACAGCAGCCATCCCTCTACCCTCACTAGGATTTGTCACGCCCGCGGTTTCTGCGATATTAGTGAAAGTGCCGTCGCCGTTGTTCCGGTAAAGCACATCGGGCGTTCCCTCGTAGCTGCGCGGATGCCCGTAACCGATAATACCTTTAAAGGTTGTAACTGGCATTGCCAATTCGTAGACGAGATAATTGACGACGAAAATATCCAAATCGCCATCACCATCAAAATCGAGATAGACGACAGCGATCCCCCAAAGCGTGTTATCAATCCCAGCGGTTTCGGTGATATTAGTGAAAGTGCCGTCGCCGTTGTTTCGGTAAAGCACGTCCTGTCCAAAGTTGGCGACATAAAGGTCGGCATCACCGTCGTTATCAATATCTCCAGCGGCAGCTGCCATCCCGTACCCTATGTCCCCTGTTCCAGACGGCTCAGTAACATCTGTAAAATGCCCAGTGCCTTCGTTGCGATAGAGCACATTTCCGAGGTGGACCGACTGCGTCTCCTGTCCCGTTTGTGGCATGCTACCACTGTTGACAAAATAGAGGTCAGCATCGCCATCGGTATCGTAATCCAAAAAGACGACACCCGAACCCATTGTCTCAATGATGTGCTTATGTTCGGTTTTACCGTTGCTATGTTTGAAATGGATACCCGCCTCTTCAGTAACATCTACAAAGACAGGCAGTTGCGCAGCAGCACGACTTATAAATGCGAGAGAGAGAAGTAAGAGTAGTTGTGGAATCAGGTTGGAAGGCATCGTGTAGGGCTATTTTGATGTTTTTTCGGCGGTTTTTGCTAATCGGAAGCCGACAAAGGAGGTCTTGAGATTTGGGTAGAGGTAAAACCGGAAGGTCGTGCTGCATCGGGCGATTTTATCGATCCAAGAACCGCCGCGGATGACCCGCCAACTCCCGACAGTCGGGCCCGTCGGATTCTTCTTCGGACGTTTCGCTGCAGCGCGTGAACTGTACCCGTAATAGACATCGCTGTACCAATCCGCTGTCCATTCCCAAACATTACCTGCCATATCCATGATGCCGTAGTAGCTTTTACCCTTCGGAAAACTCCCGACGGGCGCGAGGCGATTCTCGTAGCCGTCATCGTTGGCGGCGGTATTGGCGTGCGGTTCGATTGCATTGCCCCAGGGCCATATTCTATCGGTGTAGCCACGTGCTGCTTTCTCCCACTCCGCTTCGGTTGGCAGCCGCATCCTTTTCCACACTGCATAAGCGTTTGCATCGTGCCATGAAATGCCAACGACTGGATGGTTCGGGAACTGCTTTGCGCGGGCGGGCCAGTCACCAATTTGCGGGAGATGTGAGAAGTTTTCCGGTGTGTGTTTTGACCCGTTCTGTGGGGCATCCGCTTGAAGTTTCCAAAATTCGTAGTACTCGGCGTTGGTTACTTCATATTTGCTGATGTAATAAGCGTCGAGATAGACTTTATGCTTCGGTTTTTCATCAGCGGCGCGGCTGTCGCTCCCCATTGTGAAGGTACCGGCAGGAATTAGGACCATATTCTCCGCTTTTTGTGCGAATACCATCGGACAGACACCGATACTGAAAAGCAGTGTGAAAAGAGACAGTAATATGATA
>VXXH01000589.1:0-1145 GCA_009835515.1 Candidatus Poribacteria bacterium | reverse complement strand
GTAATATGTTATTGCGGTGACTATTTCTGTTTCGTTTTCTGATGAGACAAAAAGTGTTCATAGGCGCGATAATGCTCCTGCGCAAGTTGCTGGTTGCCGAGACTCTGATATAATTTTGAAAGATTAAGGTGATAATAGGGTTGCTCGCTATCGAGTTCAACCGCTTTTTGGAATGCTGCAATTGCCTTTTGTGTGTCGCCTTGCATGGCATAAGCACTGCCAAGTGTATTATAGAGGATAGATTCGTTGGGCATCAGTTGAACAGCTTTTCTAAGGGCTTCTGCTGCATGCTTAGGATAGTTAAGGTTCATAAACGCTCGCCCTATCCCGTGATGAAAATTAGCGTTGTTGGGTGCGAGTTGAATACACTTCTGAAAGACCTGAATCGCTTCGGCATAGTTTTTTTGGTTCATCAACAAAGTGGCTAAGCCTGTCCAGGCCTCAAGGTTATTCGGTTCGGCGCGCGTCAGGCGCATGAGGCGTTCGTATTCGGCGAACTCCTTTTGTAACTGCTGATAAATTTGCATCTCGGCTCTACTTTTCTCGCGGTCGCCGGATCGGAGATATGCCATACCGAGTCCATAGTGTGGTTCCGCGTAACGTCCCGGTCCGAATGCTAAGGCCTGTTTGAAGTTTGCTATCGCTTCTGGATATGCTTTCAAATTGAGGTGCGCCGTGCCGAGTTCTTGATACGTCCCCGCTGCCTGCGGTTTCAGTTCAAGCGCCTGCCTCAAAGCTGAGACCGCCTCTGTATACCGACGAAGTTTGATGAGCGACTTGCCGAGTACTTCGTATCCGCGTGCGTGTTGTGGTGAAAGTTCAACGACGCGCGCTAACGCCGGTACCGCGTCTGCCCACTTATCAAGTCTAAAATAGACAACGCCGAGCGAGTAGAGTGCCTCAATGTTGTCGGGCATCAACGCTAAAGAACGCTGGTAGCTTTCGGCGGCTTTGTTCCAGAATTGTTCTTGGGCATAAGCCATGCCGAGGTAATGCAAGATTTCATAGTGATCAGGTTCAATCGTCAGTGCGGCTTCAAACGCGGAGATCGCCTTCTGATTGTTGCCCCGGAACATGAAAGCAAAGCCTTGTTCCACGTGTTGCACATAGCCACTATGTTCATCAGATTTTTCACCAACATCATT
>VXXH01000008.1 GCA_009835515.1 Candidatus Poribacteria bacterium | reverse complement strand
GGTGAAAGCCGCGAACGTCAAATTGGTTGGAAAAGAACAGGTCGGTGGCGGTTTCGTCACTGTTTTGGTCCGCGGAGATGTCGGTGCGGTGCAGGCAGCGACAGATGCTGGAGCAGAAGCCGCGAAAGCGGTTGGCGAATTGGTATCGGTACACGTCATCCCTCGCCCACATGCAGATGTGGAGACTATTCTCGGTGGGGGTTCGGAAGAACCGAAGAGCAGTAGCAAATAAATTGGCATTGTAGGGCGGGGATGCCTTTCTCGCCTTTGCCCTACTCCGCTTTACCAGAGAACATGTTACATTGCCACGGGTTCTGTATCTAAGGTGCCGCCCAGTGGTTTTACGATGTTCTCCTTAGGCGCGCGTCCTGCGCGATGAGGTACTGGAGGCTAAATGGCACAAATTGACGAAAAACAGATTGAAGAGATTGTTTCCCAAGTCTTGAGGACACTGCAACAAGACGGGACGGCGACTGTACAACCCACGACACCCGTTGGCGGGAGTTCGTCGCGGGCGGGAGTCTTCGCAACAGCAACAGAGGCTATCGCAGCAGCAAAGACGGCACAGGCAGCATTCGTTAAACTTGGGTTTGCCAAAAGAAGCGAAATTATTGAAGCGATCAAAGCGGTCTCGCTTGCGAATGCGACACGTCTCGCTGATTTGGCAGTCCAAGATACCAATATGGGCAACGCGGCACATAAAGTGATGAAAAACGAGGGTGCCGTAACACTTTCGCCGGGTGTGGAGGATCTTATCTCGGAAGCGATATCAGGTGATTCAGGAACACTTCTCATCGAATATGTCCCGTTTGGGGTCATTAATTCAATCACACCTACCACCAATCCGACATCAACGGTGATTAACCACGCGATTATAATGCTATCGGCAGGGAACGCCGTCGTTTTCAGTCCGCATCCAAATGCGCGGGACTGTACCGAAGAGACGATGCACGTCATTAACGAGGCAATTGTTAAGGCAGGCGGTCCCGCCAATCTTCTCACCTCGGTTGAAAATGCGAGTCTACGGACAGCAAAAGAAATCATGGAGCATCCGGATATCGCCATGCTCGTCGCGACCGGTGGGGCATCCGTTGTGAGGACAGCATTATCGAGTGGGAAAAAGACAATCGCTGCGGGTCCCGGCAATCCACCCGCGATTGTTGACGAAACAGCTGACATTCAGGACGCAGCGAAGCACGTCATTGCAGGCACCAGTTTCGACAACAACCTGCTCTGTATCGGTGAGAAGGCACTCTTTGTCATCGAATCCGTTGCAAACGAGACGGTCCGAGCACTCACCGAGAACGGTGGTCATTTGTTGAACGCGAGCCAACTTGGGGCATTAGAAGCGGTTGTCACCGAAAAAGGTGAATCGAACAAGGAATACATCGGCAAAGACGCAACGACTATTTTAAACGCTGCAGGCATTACAGCACCCGAGCAGACAGTGGCGATTGTCGTAGAAGTTCCAGCAGATCACAACTTTGTTATCAACGAATATCTGATGCCGATCCTTCCGGTCGTTCGGTGTCGCGATTTCGACGAAGCGTTGGCGGGCGCAGTCAGGGCAGAAGGTGGACGCGGGCATACCGCAGTGCTCCACACTAACAATACCAAACGTATCACGCAATTCAACAAAGCAATGGATTGTAGCGTCGTAGTTATTAATGCCCCGTCTTATGCATCTTGCGGATTGGAAGGCGAAGGTTTTTTAGCAATGACAATCGCGGGACCAACAGGCGAAGGGTATACGCGCCCCCGCACCTTTACGCGTCAAAGACGATTAACGATCGCAAACAATTTGTCAGCACATACACAGTGACGGAAATAGGTTATTTACGGCCGGTCCGGGTCGTTTAAAATTTTCCTAAACGGGACAAAGGTGTTATGCGAACAGAGATTGACGATCTGAGAGCGTTAATACGCCAGCATGAGCGTAAATATTACATCGAAAACCAGCCGGAAATATCAGATGCCGAATTCGATGTGCTTATGAAGGCACTTGAGGCACTCGAAGCGGCGTCTGATGCCCCTATCCCACCGGATTCTCCGACGCAGCGGGTTGGTGGTGGTGCCGTATTAGGCACCCGCATACCGCATCGCAATCCAATGCTAAGCCTGAATAACAGCTATGACGAACAAGAACTGCGCGAATTCGGGGAACGCGTCCGGCGATTGTTAGAAGATGCACCCGTCGAATATATTACAGAGTTAAAGATAGACGGTTTAGGCGTTTCGTTGATTTATGAGGACGGCGTATTCACTCGCGGTCTCACGCGCGGTGACGGCGAGTATGGCGAGGATATAACAGATAATTTACGAACGATCCGTTCTGTCCCGCTGCGGCTTGTTGAAACAGAAACACCGTTCCCTCCGGTGTTAGAAGTCCGTGGCGAAGTCTTCATCCCGAAGGATCGGCTCAACGACATTAACGTGCAGCGCGAAGCAGAAGGCGAACCGCCTTTCGCGAACCCTCGGAACGCCGCTGCTGGGTCGCTACGGCTGCAAAACGCTTCTATTACCGCCTCCCGTCCGTTAGATATTTTCATCTATACCCTCAACTATGCAGAAGGCGTTGAATTCGCAACGCATACGGCATCAATCGAAAAGATGAAACAGTGGGGATTGAAGTGTGATCCGCATACCGATTGCCATAAATCAATAGAAGACGTTCAAAACTACTACACACACTGGGTAGAAAAACGCCATGAACTCGCTTATGAGACCGATGGTGTCGTCGTAAAGGTTAATGAATTTTCCCACCAGAACGAACTTGGCGCAACCTCTAAATATCCGCGCTGGGCAATTGCCTACAAGTTCAATGCGCAGCAAGCCATCACGACCATTGAAAGAATAGATGTACAGGTTGGACGCACGGGGGTTCTGACACCGGTTGCGATTTTGAAACCTGTAACGCTTGCCGGTGCGACAATTACACACGCCACCCTACACAACGAGCAAGAAATTCGCTCGAAAGACATCCACATCGGAGACCGGATTGTGCTTGAACGCGCCGGAGATGTCATCCCTAAAATTGTTGAGGTGCTAACAGCAGAACGTACCGGCAATGAAGTTGCTTTTGTATTCCGAGATCGGTGCCCGGTGTGCAATACTAATGTCCAACGTACTGAAGACGAAGTTGCAGTTCGGTGTGTGAACATGGCGTGTGTCGCGCAACTGAAACGGCGCATTGCCCACTATGCTTCGCGCAATGCGCTCCAGATCGAAGGTCTCGGTCCCGCGACAATTGATCAATTAGTGGATAAAGAACTGGTTCGCGATGTTGCCGATCTCTACGCTTTGGAAGTAGAACCGTTAAGCAAATTGGATCGGATGGGTGTTCCGTCTGCGCGTAACCTCGTTCACCAAATCGAACAAAGCAAGACAGCACCGGTAGAGAAAGTGCTTTTTGGACTCGGTATCTTCCATGTCGGAGAGACTGTCGCGGAGCTGCTCATTGAACGCTTTTTATCCTTAGACGCGCTCAGCAGAGCAACACTGGAAGAGATTGAATCGGTAGACGGTATCGGTCCGCAGATCGCGGAAAGCGTTGTTAACTTCTTTTCTCAAAGCCAACCGTTGCTTAACAAATTGCGCGAAGCCGACTTGCAATGCTTTAGGGTAGCCGTAGACGCTACCCGTCCAGAAGCAAGCACGGTGATGGATAGTTTCTTTAGCGGAAAGACATTCGTTGTTACGGGAAGTCTTGAAGGTATAACGCGCACAGAGGCATCTAAGGAGATTAAGGCGCGGGGCGGTAAAGTTACGTCAAGCGTAACGAGTAAGACGGATTACCTTATCGCCGGGGAAGGTGCTGGTAGCAAATATGCCAAAGCCGTAGAATTGGATATTCCGATTCTGACAGCAGCAGATTTCTCTGAAAAACTCCAGCAAGGCAACGTGTAACGGCTATCCCACGCCTTGCATCTAAGTATATTTACGAATTTCTGCTCCGCCGATGCCTAAACTTCAGCACATTTAAGTTCCTGATTCAGACGAATTGTAATAGGCACACGATTCTCGTAAACGACACTCTTGACAGTTCGGCGTTTTTTTCTGACATACTCTTGCACCGTGCCCAACTATTAACGCATGATATTCGTTAAAAAGATCCACATCGTGTGGGAGGTTATCCATAAACATGGCGCGAAGTTTCGCGTAATTATATTTCCCTTCAATCCAGCCTAACCTCGAAAAAAGCCTGTAAGTGTAGGAATCAACGACAAAACTCGGTTTACCCGCGGCATAAAGGATAATCGTATCCGCTGTTTCGGGCCCGACACCGTAGATAGAGAGGAGTTCTTCGCGTAATTCAGGAACATCTTGCCGAAACATCACATGCAACGGACGCTCCGCGATGTAATCGACAAATGCGCGCACCTTCTGTGCCTTCATACGAAAATAGCGCGAGGGTCGGATCAATCGTTCTAACGCAGCTTGGCTGATAGAGGCTATCTCCTCGGATGTAAAGGCACCGGCGTTTCTAAGATTCTCCATCGCTTTTTCGACATTGCGCCACGATGTGGCTTGTGTTAGAATGGCACCGAGTGCCACCTCAAACGGTGTATCTGCGGGCCACCACTTACGGTCGCCGTGTTGCGCAAGCAATTGATTATAAAGCGAATACAGTTTTTCGGTAATATTATCTTCACATAGAATT
>VXXH01000554.1 GCA_009835515.1 Candidatus Poribacteria bacterium | reverse complement strand
CAGAGGCACTCCGATATTTTGTGCAGTTGATATTCCACCGGCGTTCTCGTGACGAACGCGATGCGTTAGTAGACATTATTAGACAACACATTCAAGACCCTAAGGAGTTGGAGACAATGGCACAGACAACAGCCGAATTTCTCATCGAACAAGGCAAAGCGGAAGGCAAAGCGGAAGGCAAAGCGGAAGGCAGAGCGGAAGGTAGGGCAGAAGGCAAACAGGACGCAATCCTCAAACTCCTGCAGCTCCAATTTCAGCACGTCCCTGAAGTGCTTTCACGCGAAATCCGCAACATCCACAATCTATCGCTCCTCGACACGCTCTTAGAGCAAGCCATGACCGCGCAAAGCTTAGACGAAATAGATACACATTCCGCCTTCAACGCAAACTAAAACGATTGATAGGGTGATAACTCGGAGTTACGGGACCCTATGATACCGCAACAACCCTCATCTATTGACCGAGGTATAGACCGTGCCGACGTATACAGAACAAAGATTTGAAGATCACATCGAAGCACACTTGAATCAGTCGGGCTACCGGTCATTACAATCTTCCCATTATAATAAATCCCTCTGTCTGATACCCAATGAGACGCTACGGTTTATTCAGATGACGCAACTCGAAGCCTATCAGAAACTGGAACGTCAGTACGGGGAAGACACACCGCAGAAACTCATGCTTCGTATCAGCAATCAGGTTAAGAGTCGAGGCGTGCTGGACGTGCTACGGAAAGGCGTTAAGGATCGCGGATGCGCCTTTGATTTGACCTACTTCCTTCCATCAAGTGGCATGAACCCCGACCATCAGAAACTTTATGCGCAAAACCGATTCTCCCTCATTCGACAACTGCATTACTCAGAACGGAACGAGAAATCGCTGGATATGGTGCTGTGCCTCAACGGGCTGCCATTGGCTACAATGGAACTGAAGAACAGCCTCACCGGTCAGGTTTTCACGGATGCGGAGAAACAGTATCGGACAGATCGGGATTCGAGAGAACCGTTGTTCCGATTCAAGCGGTGTCTGGTACACTTTGCCGTGGGCAACGAGAAAATTTCCATGACAACGCACTTGCAGGGAGGCAAGACACGCTTCTTTCCGTTTAACAAGGGTATCGAAAACCCTGTGAACCCGGACGGTCACAAAACCGCTTACCTCTGGGAGGACATCCTACACCCCGATAACCTGATGGCGTTAATCAACAACTTTATCCATGAGCAGGAAACTGTAGAAAAGGTCTACGATGACAAGATTAGGGCGGTGAGAGATGAAAAATCCCGTGTCCTCGTTTTCCCGCGATACCATCAACTTGATGTGATTCATCAATTGGAAAAGGCTATCAAGAAAGAGGGAGTTGGAAATAACTACCTTATCCAACACACTACAGGGAGCGGGAAGTCGAACTCCATCGCATGGTTAGCACACCTGCTGACGCATCTGTTCAGCGCATCAGACACTACAAATCGGATCTTCGACTCCGTCATCGTCGTGACAGATCGGGTTGTACTTGATAAACAACTTCAGGAGACGATCAAGCAGTCGGAACAGGTTGCAGGTGTGGTGCACCCTGTCGTTAAGGACTCGGCGCAACTCAAAGGTTATCTCGAATCCGGCAAAAGCATCATCATCTCAACCATTCAGAAATTCAGTGTGATTGCCGAAGAGATCGGCAAACTCAAAAGCAAGCACTTCGCCGTGATTATCGACGAAGCGCACTCTTCGCAGAGCGGTGAAGCAGCAAAAAACCTCAGAGTTTCGCTTTCAAAAGGGATTGCGGAAGACATAGATGATGATGACCCCGATAAGATAGAATCCGATATAGATGCTAAAATCCTTCAACAGATGGAACAACGCAGAATGCAGGATCATATCTCCTATTTCGGTTTCAGCGGCACACCGAAAAACAAGACCTTAGAACTGTTCGGACGGAAAAACGAAGAAGGGATATTTACCCCATTCCACACCTACTCAATGCGCCAGAGTATTAGCGAAGGTTTTACACTGGACGTGCTGCAGAACTACACCACCTTTAAACGATATTTTGAACTCGTCAAAAGTGTACCGGAGGATAAAGAGTACGAAAAGGCGCGGACGCTACGGAGACTGACGAACTACGTTGACCTGCAACCCCATAGTATTGAGACCAAGACCCGGATTATGCTGGAACACTTCACCGCACGCACCGAAAAGACAATTGGCGGGAAGGGACGCGCAATGCTGGTTACATCGTCCCGACTGCACTGCGTCAGATACAAGCAGGAATTCGACAGACAGATGAAAGAAATGGGGCTGCCCTACGGGTGTCTGGTAGCGTTCAGTGACACCGTGCACGACACTGACAACGGGCAGGACTACACGGAAAACGGGATGAATGCGTTACCACCAAGCACCTCAATTGCCGATAGCTTCAAGGAGCCGCAGTATCGGATTCTAATCGTCGCCAACAAGTTCCAGACAGGTTTCGATGAGCCGATGCTACACACGATGTACGTTGATAAGCGGTTAGACGGGCTGCAATGTGTTCAGACCTTGAGCCGTCTGAACCGTGTCGCTACCGGTAAGACGGATACGCTGGTACTCGATTTCGTGAATGAACCTGACCAGATACAAGCCGCATTCCAACAATACTATCAGACCGCGACGCTTCCAGAGGAAACCGATCCGAATCGGTTGTATGACCTACAGAGCCAGTTGGCGGGTTTTGATCTCTACAATGAGGAGACTATCAACGAATTCTGTGAAGTCTTTTATGATGCTGATAAACCTGATGAACTTCTACAAGCCGTTCTTGATGAGGTCGTCGAGAGGTGGGCAGCACTCGAAAGAGATGACAGGGAGGGATTTCGTTCTAACTTACAAGGTTACATTCGGTTCTATGGATACATCTCACAACTTATTACCTTCACCGATGTAGCCTTGGAAAAGCTGTATATCTTTGGGCACAGCCTCAACAAGAAGTTGCCGAAACGGGAACACTCGGACCTGCAAGGTCTTATTGAGTCTGTGAACTTGGATTCGTTCCGCGTACAGAAAATGCATGACAGTCTACAACTGCTCCTTGAAGCACAGGATAGTGAGGTCGAGGGAATCGGCAGCGATGTCGCCCCCCGCAGGGAGCCTGAGCAGGATTTCCTCTCCAATATCATTAACACCCTGAACGATGCCCATCAGACAGATTTCACACAGGAAGATAAGGTTGACGTTGATACTATCTACCGAAAGGTTTGTCAGCACGAAGAGCTGCGAAAAGTGATCAACGCAGATAATACGGAGACTAACAAAATACGTAAGTTTGATGATGTGATTGATGAGATTTTACTGAGCTTCGTCAATAGTAAGTTGGAACTCTACAAGAAATTATCAAAATTAACGAATCCGGAAGTCAACGCAGATCTCAAGCATCAACTCTATCAAGCCTATCTTGAGCAATCGCCCTCCAGCCTTGATTCAACGTGAGTTGGATATATGGCAAATGCTAAAAACCCCTACGAAAAGCACTCATGCGACCTGCATTCAGACAGACATCCACCCGATAAGTCGTAAGCACATCAAAAAAATAAAGGGAATCACCCCGCAATGCAACGAAGTAACAAATTCTGCCTATACGTGGTAGGATTTGGGTTGTCTTATCAATCTTCCTGTCAAGACCCCTGCCTTTAGGTAGGGGATGTAGACGGGCGTTAGGTTTGTGTCAAAAAAGATTGACATTGCACACAGAAATGTGGTATGATATTAGTATCAAGTTGGCAGACAGTTCAAGCGTGATCACAAGGTTGCGTGTCTGCCTATCCACTTGAACGGGGTAAAAGGAAACCTGATACTTGATATACCATGAAAACCTATAAATATCCGTTGGGAAAACAATCTAACACGATACGCATTGGAAACCTGCTTGACGACATGTGGCAAGTGCATAAGTATTTCCACGAGTGGCAGCGTCAACGGTATAAAGACGGTTTGCCGTATGCGAACTACAATGCGATGGATTCCCACTTTAAGGGTTTGAAGCAGACGACGCACCCGCACTGGAAACCCTTGCCGAGTCAGGCAGTGCAACAGGAACTTATGCGTATTGATAAGGCATATCAACGGTTTTTGAAAAAACTTGGTGGCAGACCGAAAATGAAAAAACAGCATAAGTTTAAATCTATTACCTTTCCCGGAGAAGCGGGTTGGTCTCTGAAGAACAATCGTATCACGCTGACGTTCCGTAAATGGAATCCCAAGACACGTAAGTGGCAGTTTGATAGAGTGGCATATACATTTCATAAACACCGCCAATGGCACGGTTCTATCAGTCGTATCACCATCAAACGTGACAGTTGCGGAGACTATTGGCTTTGTATCACAACAACCTATAGAGATTTTAGACCGCTGCCGACAACAGGTGAAAGCGTTGGGGCAGACTTTGGAATGAAAGACGCATATTTGACACTGAGCACAGGTGAGAAGATACAACACCCACAACCTTTGAAACAGTCCTTGGAGAAACTTCGCAAACTCAACAAAGACCTGAGTCGTAGACAAAAAGGTTCTAACAGTTGGTGGCAGTGTGTCAGACAACTCGCACGCCTCTATCGGAAAATAAGCAACCAACGCAAAGACTTTCACTGGCAACTTGCCTCTGAACTCTGTAAGAAGTTTGAGACAATCGTTATTG
>VXXH01000120.1 GCA_009835515.1 Candidatus Poribacteria bacterium | reverse complement strand
GTCACTTCCTATTTTATAAGGTGTGACATATCGGAATCAGATTTCAAAGAGCCAGAGGTAGAGTTTCATAAATCACCAATCACTTCGAGTGATTGGAGGCGGAGCATACACTTGCGTTCTGCTTATAGGAACGATTCTATAGATAGACTGAACAGAGAGTTAAACCAAACTCCACCTATAGCGGAAGAACATAGGTTTTATATGTTGTCAGAAAATGATCGAGCTGTTGCCTTAAACTATCGTCGGATATTGGACAAATGGATAGAAATCGGGACATCACCAAAGCGGCGCGGAGAAAATATTGGGGAAATTCAAGACGAAATCTTGGGAGAACTGCGAAACTCAATGGCAGAATTGTTTAAAGACACACAATTCATACTTGCAGGTTTAGGTTCTCCGAACACACACAAAGTTTTTGAATTTGATAAAGGGACGAATCATGGACTTTCGTACGAGAATCTATCCAGTGGAGAAAAGGCTGCCTTAGATATGCTTCTGGACATAGTAGTTTTCAAAGAAGAGTTCAATGATACTGTGTTTTGCATTGACGAGCCGGAAGCACATATACATACAAAACTTCAGGGACCGCTTCTTGGAGAACTTTACAAACTTATTCCAGATAACTCTCAACTTTGGATTGCCACACATTCCATTGGCATGGTTCGTAAGGCACAAGACCTTTGGCAGAAAAGTAAGGATGCTGTCGTTTTTCTTGATTTCGGTAAAGACGATTTTGATAAACCAGTAAAACTTAAACCTACTCATCCAGATTCGGATTTCTGGGGACGCGTCTATGAAGTTGCTCTCGGGGACCTCGCTGAGTTAGTGTTAACTGAACGGACTGCGTTTTGTGAAGGTAGAGGGGTTGATTCTGAATGTTATCAGAACATTTTCAAGAGTCGTTACCCAAATCTCCGTTTTGTTCCGTTGGAAGATAAAGGAAACGTGATAAAAACTGTAAAAGCCTCAAATCTTGCTTTGGGGAAAATTGCCAAGAGTGCAATGGTTATAGGAATCATAGACTTGGATGGTGAGACCTCTGAGGGTGTTAAGAGAAGGAGAGAAGAAGGAATCCGCACATTGTCTCGGAGAACTATTGAAAGTTTCTTGCTTGATGACGAGGTATTGGCTAAAGTATGTGAAGATTTTAGCCAACCTGATAAAGTTAATGATTTACTTACTGCCAAACAAGGGGCACTTAGCAAGCATAATTTGAAACCAGATGACAATCTTAAGGCTATTGTCCAAACCGTTCATGGTGCTGCTCAAAAAGCATTAAAATCAGTTAGATTAGGGGATAGCAAGGAAAGCTTCATGATGGACATTCTTGCCCCGCGTATTCAGCCCGGTATGGCTGTTTATGAGCAACTACACGAAGACATCTTTGGATAGAAAGCAGCGCAATGGTACATTTTGACGAAGCCGAGATACAAGAAATTGGACTTATTAATACAGACTACCCAGAACTTTTGAGGGCAATCAGAAACCCACCGAAAGCCCTCCGTTTTCGCGGAAGCCTACCGCCAAATTGGAAAATTATTGCTATCTCTGGCAGCCGCAAAACCACAGAACAAGCACTACAGACAGCGTTCAGGATTGGTAAAATGCTGGCAGAACACGGATATACAATCGTCACGGGTCTTGCTGAAGGGTGCGACGAAGCTGCTGTTGAAGGCGCGCTTTCAGTAGGCGGAAACGTCATCGGTATTATCCCGTGTGGACTCGGAGCGGTCCGATCCCAGCCCCGAAAAAGATTGGCTCATCAAATCTTTGCTACCGGCGGCGCGGTCATTTCTGAATATCCTGACAACTTCTCGAAAGTCTTTCGGAGACACTATCTCCGGCGAAACGAGATTATCACCGGACTTTTTAAAAAAACTATCATCGTCGCGGCTCGCGAGCGATCAGGATCATCTGCAACCGCAAACCGCGCTATTCAGCAAGGACGCGAGGTTATCGTCACACCACATATCAAGGCGAAAATTGAGAGGACAACACTCGTTAGGAATATTGGGGAATTGAAAGACGCACTCGGCATCGCTCGACCAAAAGGTTAGGGCTTTCAAAAACGGTATACAAAATCACAAGAATGGTGGAAACGAGTTGCTCAGTCCCTGTAGGTACGGCTTCCTAAACGCACCTTAACCTTTTCCAGTCCCAAATACGTCGTAATCTATGAGTCGTGTCCCACGGCTTACTTCAGTGTTTAGGGTAGAGATTGCAAACTCTGCCCCTTCCGAAAAAATACTGGAGACCATTCTATAACACTGAAGGAGACACAGGGTGAAAGTCATTAGAGGCAGGAAGTCCATAGTTGGCTGC
The DNA here is from genome assembly GCA_009835515.1 of Candidatus Poribacteria bacterium. Taxonomy (GTDB): domain Bacteria; phylum Poribacteria; class WGA-4E; order WGA-4E; family WGA-3G; genus WGA-3G. The sequence continues at coordinate 2,343 of VXXH01000120.1, read as the reverse complement.
ATCGTCGAACTCACAGAGGAAGGCTACACCACGCAACTATCACTTGAAAAGAGTCTACAGGTAGTTGACCATGCGCCGGACGGGTTCCAGTGGGGATACAATGGAAGCGGCCCCGCCCAGTTATCGGCTGCTATACTTTACGAGGTTACCAGCAACGAGGATCTGGCACGGCAATACTACCAGATTTTTAAACATGACCAAGTTGCCCAGTGGGGTGAGACGTTTGAAATCAACGAACACCAAGTGCTGGCATGGCTTAGCACCGTAGGAGCATTGCAAGTGAATGTCGTAGATACGGCTAAAATTGAATTTGAGGCGTTCAATCAACTCTATGAGAAGGCATTTCAGCGGTGGAAAAGAGCCAGCGGAGCAGGACAAGGACACCAAGTGCTTGAGGCAATCCCACCATGTGAGAACGCTATATCGCTAACACAGGACTGGGTAGAGAAATATAAACCACACATACAAGAGTTAAGACCTTTCACAAGTAAAGCATTTGAGTGGATGCCAATGATAGAAGAAATCAGAAAGAAGTTACGCCAGTTCAGGATACTGCTCTCCTATCGGCAGGCAGATCGACCACTATTAGAAACAGCAGATAAAATTCGAGAAGAAGTTGAGGAGTTGCTCGAAAATCATTGCTATCTACTGGAAGTATAAATGCTTCATGGAACGCTACAGCAAAGAATAGCGTAAGCGATGTGAAGCGATGGACTACGAAATCTGAAATTCAGCAGAGAGAAGACTGATTACACCAATGTTTTCTAAACTTTTCGAGATGCTTCCTGACGCAGAACATCTTTTAAGCCTGTCAGCAGAAGAACTTGCGGGACCGCTTTTAGTGTCTTTAGAGGATCGCGAGCAGATAAAACCAAACGAGGTCATCTCGTATCGCTCCATGAAATGGGAAATTGAAGAAGGAAGTTCGCGTAAAAACCCGAATCTAAATTACCCTCACAACATCCATAAAGATGTCCTTCATGGACTTATGGAGGCTTGGCAGTGGTTAGAACGTGAAGGTTTTGTTACACCAATGCCAACAAATACAGTAGGTTACAGTACAACAGCAACCTATGGAACCGAGTACTTTATTAGCAGACGTGGAGAGAAAATCCAAACACTTGAGGACTACGAAGCTTATCGGAAGGCAGACCTTTTACGCAAACACCAACTTCACCCCATAATTGCTGAAAAAGTTTGGTCGATTTTCGCGCAAGGCTCTTACGGTACTGCCGTTCTTGAAGCGTCCAAACAAGTAGAAATCGCTGTCCGTAAGACTGGCGGCTATGCAAAAAGGGATTATGGAACAGACCTAATGCGGACAGCATTTCACGTTGACAATGGCAAATTGACAGACCCAAAGCAGGAAACAGCAGAAAAACAAGCCATGTCCGACCTGTTTGCTGGTGCGATCGGCACCTATAAAAATCCCAGCAGCCACCATGAAGTCGAATACGCACCTGAAGAAGCAGCAGAAATAATCATCTTCGCAAGTCATCTCCTTCGGATCGTTGATGCCTGTAAGGAACGGATTGTTAACTTGTCAACTTGATCTACTCGACTTCCTCGATGTTGGAAAGTCCAGAGATTGTGGTAAAATACTATCTCAAGGTATAGTCCGATGCGATACGACAATTTCATTCCAAACAAAAAAATATACGTAATTTTTGGTGTTTTTTCAATCAATCTCTTGGAGGATTTTTATTGTGCTTGACGTTTTACTGGTTAGAATCCAGCCTACGAATCAAACACTTGAGGAGTTTAAGTATTTCCCCGATAATAATGAACCATTGTCTTTCGAGATGACTGTTTTCAATGGAAATCCGATTCAGTTTCGGGCTGGCAGAAAGTATTACAAGGGGTCTAAATCTTTTAACGAAAAAATTGAAGCGATAAACAAAGGCTTGGGTGTAGATTATGGGGGCATGCCGTTGCAATTGACAAATACCCACTGACTCGGTTTAAAGAGGGCTCGGGGTTAACGGAGTTTTCTGGAATATCTTACTATGATTTTGAGGCGAGCTTTGAAAATTCGGGTTGTGATTGTCTTGTCTGTCCCTGGTTTGCAGCCGATCCCGCTTTCCAAATTACACTTTTCGTGTGATGGTGTAGGGAAAGAGGGGTTTTGTCCAGATGCTATTGTCTTTAGAAAAGAGGCTGTCCTTTCCGTGACATTACCGTTCGGTGACATAAAAGGAATTGCCCTCATACACTGCGGTGAAAGTGCTTTGAACCCCAATGCAGGTAACCTGCGCTATACTATGAGTTTTGAAAAAGTTTCACTGCCAGCGGTTGTCCTGTAAAAACTTCTTGAGACCAAACTGCAATCGGACAGTGAACTGC
>VXXH01000641.1 GCA_009835515.1 Candidatus Poribacteria bacterium | reverse complement strand
ATTAAAGACAAAATTTTGGGATAGAAAACGTGCATTATGGAAAAAAAACAGAAATCTGTATTTTTTCAAAGTGTTCCGTGAGATAAGTTCGCAGCACACAATAAATTGCTGACCGCGTGTATTTTGGCAAAACAAAATGGCACGTTAGAGTTACCTTTTGTAATACAGTCGTAAATTCTGGAAATTTCCGAACTGTGCCGCAAAAAAAAAACCTTATGCTGCCGGGATCGGTGTGCATAAGGCTTCAACGGAATTTAAAAATGAAAAACGACGATTTTCAATCTATATTTCAGCTATCCGTTTGCGCACACTCCCCCAAGCAATTAGGTCGCCTATCATGCCAACGTTTAAACATGCTATGTAAGCTGGAGTGTGAGCGTAAAAGTGTCATTTTTCTCGTTTTTCAACAACGGTTGATAACCGCTAAATATTGGATTTGTCCACGTTAGGTTTTAGATATTAATGTTAATGATACGACATCTACTTTGCATTGTCAAATTTTCATCTGTAGTAAAACTGATAATTACCTTTACACCAACGGAATGGCGAGGTTCCTAATTAACCGAGACCAGTGACGGATGCGCGTCGAATATCATTTAACTCTTCAGCACTAAAAACACCCGCTTGGTAGAGATTCCGATACTCCTCAGAAACGCTCTGACCGAATATCATCAGGTCGTCCGTATTGATCGTCACCGGCACGCCGTTGTCAAATAAGATGCGGATGGGATGCGCGGCGAGCTCTGATACACCGTCCAACATCACGTTGCTTGTTGGACACACATTCAACTGAATTTGATTCTCGGAAAGCCATCGCATGACTTCAACCGATTCTGCAGCAGCGATACCGTGTTGGACTTCGTCTAAGTCAAGGACTTCAACAGTTCGGCGGATCTCCTCCGCGTCCTCAAACTCACCAACGTGTGCTTTCAGCTTCATGCCGGCAGCGCGTGCCTTTGTAAACAACGGTTTCATAACCTCTGGTGGACACACTTCTTGACGGCTATACAAATCAATCGACCGAAAAAAAACTAATTCTACCGCTTCGTGCGCTAACGCCATCAGCTTTGGGTCGTCAGCATTTCCACGAGAAAAGCCCAACTCTGGACGCAGATCCACCTGCGCTTTATACCGTTCAACCAATGCTTCAATAAACGCGCACAGTTCCGTTATCCCATCGGAATAGAACTCTGCCAGTCGGATGTCAAAGCTCATCTCAAGCATCACAACGCCATCTTGAATCGCATCGTTCATCGCTGACACAGCGACGAACTCGAAACCCTCCCGGTGTTTTATGTGGGGTGCTAAGACAGCGTCGGCGTATTCCATCATCCCCTCAACGCCTTTCATTTTCAGCGGTGGTTTGGTTAGCGGATGTCCCAGCCAGCGTTCTACACTTTCTCGGCGTGCACTGAAGAACGCATGGCAGTGAACATCGGTTTTAGGGGCTGCCTTTATAGCGGTTAGATTATTCGTGGAGAGTGCTTCAACGAAATTAATGGACATTATGAACATGCTCCAGCTACGGCACACGGCGTGTGCCTGCTACCTTAAAGATGCGCGATGTCTCCTCTTTTTGAATATTCTATGATGCGTAGGTATTCACCGTACACGCGACCTCTCGATACTTCGTGCTGATACCAATCTTCTTTAGATACTTCAACCCCGTCATATTCAGCAACATAAGTAACAGGCGAAAGCGTTTGAGAAGGGAAGAATTTTCTCAAGGTTCGCAGGCAGCGACCGCTATGGTGTGCCTTACACAGAAATGCGATACTCTCAGGGGAAATATCATTCTTTTTCAATACGTCAAGACTGAAGGCAACATCTTCAAGTGTGTTTGTTGACCTGTCTTGAATGAGGATTAGGTCCGATGGAACACCACGTGCTATGAGTTCATCACGCATTATGTGTGCTACAGGTTTGCCTGTTTCATCGTAAAGCCGTCCGCTTAAACCCGTGACAAGCACTTTTGGAAAGCAACCTTTCCGACAATCACGCGCCACTGATTCCAAAACCTTACCATCAATCGTAGAAGTTCCAAAGATGAAAAGGAGATCGGCCGTAGGGTGAAGATCAGACGGAACGAATACGGTTTGTGTGATACCCTCAATCTCCTCTGGTGATAAATCGTCTACTGCAACTTCCCTTGGAATGGGGCGATCCTCGAAATCATTCATCTACTAACTCAATTCAGGCGATTTTTCCATCTGGAAGTATATGGAATCTTCACCGACGATTGTGAATCCCAGCCTCTTGTAGAGAGTAATACCGCGGGTATTGACCTTTAGGACTTGAAGCACCACAGATCTCTGCTCAAGGTTGGCATTATCAATAATATGGGTCATGCACGCGGAACCGATGCCTTTTCCTTGGTACTCGGGAAGGATATAGATTTGGTTAACCTTGAGCGTGTCGGAAGTAGAAGATGTTATGAAGAAACCGACATCGGTTTCACGAAACTGGATAATGTGAAAATCGTGTGAAGCGAACTCTCTATTGTGTCGTTCCCGTTGATAGTCATCGTCCCAACCCCATACCTGTTCTACGTATTCTCGGTATGCTGCCTTCTTTACCGTAAAAATGAATTCGCTGTCGTTTGCGTCTGCCTCGCGAAGACTTATCTCCTCCACAGCAAAACCTCCATCTTCCAGACCTATATCTTTTTTTCAGCAACAACGGCAAAACTCACGTTGTAAGCCATTTCGTGGGTCCAACTCCCGGGTGCAGCATTAATATCTGGCTGTGTCCAAGAACGTTCCTCAACTCGCTCAATCCGAAAACCGTTGTCCACAAGTCCGTTGAATATATCACTCAAATAGTGCCGGAAATCGAAGGCACCATCTGGATACCTCGAAACACGTTCAGCGTACGGCTCGGTAACACGATAGAATTCACCATCCCACTCCCAAAAATGATTGGCGGGATTACCAAAATCCACGCGATACCGTCCGCCGGGTCGGATGATCCTTGAGACACCTCTATAGATTTCATGAACGGATGGCACCCAACTCATAGCAGGCCCTTGATAGATGAGATCATACGCAGCATCTTCGATTTCGGACAGATCGCGAATATTGGCACGAATTGTCTCGACTGAATAGCCGTAATGTGCTGCAGCAGTAATATCTCCGTCAAGCTGACCCTGTGTAAAATCAATCACAGTTACACGGGCACCAAGCAGACCGAATACCGCTGACTGCTGTCCTCCGCCTGCGGCGAGACACAACACATCTTTGTCGGCAACATCTCTGAGTAGATACGCGGGATAGATCTGGTAGAGATGATAGGGCACCGGATCGAGGCGATCCTCAGCATATCTCAGAATATCATCTCTATCAAGGTCGAGCCACGGAACGGTAAAGCCGTTCTTTTTTATAACTTCGGCTTCCCAATGTGTTCGATTGGCAATCGTAATTTCATCGTTCATGAAAACCCTCTAAATCCCTAACCCCCATATCCCCGTTATCAGGAGGTACGGACTTTAAGACAGAATGCATAAGTCCTGCACAATTCACACCATCACGCTTTCTATCCACGCCTCGTCAATTTCAAGCCCGAAACCGGGGGCATCCGATGGAGCGACATAGCCATCTTTGATGACGGAAGTGCCGGGCAACTTGACCATCTCTTCGAGTGGCACACCTGGAGAAGAAACGCCTTCGGAACGTTCGCCCCACGTAATCGCAGGCATGGCAAACGCGAGGTGTTGACCGTAAGGATAGTTCATGCCGCCGTGTGTAATCACGTTAATCCCATTCGCCTCTGCAATGTGACAAATTTTTGCCGCCGATGTAATACCGCCACACCATAAAACATCAGGCTGGAAGATGTCAACCAATCGTCGTCCTGCAGCCGCCGCAAAGACGGTTGGTAGATACCAGTGTTCGCCCGTGGCAAGAGTTTGCCAAGGGATGCGTTGACGCACCGTCTCATAGCCAACAAAATCGTCAGCGGGAATGTAGTCCTCCATCCATTTTAAACCGTAAGGTTTCATGGTCTCACAGACACGTACGGTATGCTCTAAGTCAAATCCGGTCCAGGCATCTAACATTAAATCAACCTTATCACCAATCGCTTCCCGCGTCGTTGCCACCAATTCTTCAAGTTTACCTAAGCCTTCTTTCCCTTGCTCTGGCCCCCACGGCGTGAAGAGTTTCGTGGCTTTGAATCCAAGTTCCATATACCACTCCTGATCGAAGCCAGAGGCGTAACAGAAAATCTTTTCTTTTTGGGGTCCGCCGAGGAGTTCGTAAACCGGTCGCCCCAAAATTTTGCCTTTGAGGTCCCACAAAGCACAATCAACGGCACTAATGGCATAACTCGTCAAGCCGGTCGCGCCGAAGGCGGCTGACAATCGCACCATCATATCCCACAATTTTTCAGTTGCCATGCAATTTTCGCCAACGAGAAAAGGGGCAAAGTGATCTGAGATGATTCGGGTTACAGGCCCCCCGTAAAGCGAGATACCGAAGCCCCAAGTCCCATCTTCTGCTGTCACAATGCATGCCGGACGTTTCCATTCCGAATAGGAAACATGCCCCTCTTTTCTGTTGAATGACGGATAACGCGTAATGGGTCGGTTTAATTGATATGTCCTGGATCGACTCGGTGTGCGCGGCGTTGTTGTCGGTTTTGGGTTGAGTTCGATTTCTACGACGCGAATCTCTTT
>VXXH01000545.1 GCA_009835515.1 Candidatus Poribacteria bacterium | reverse complement strand
ATGCAATGCAACTTAAGACGAGAATCCTTGATGCTTAAAGCGATTACATTTGATTTTTGGCAAACCCTTTATGCAGATTCCGAAAAGAATTGGCGAAAACGTCAAGCAATACGTGCTCAACTGTGCCACGCTTATCTGAATAGCCATGGCTATGCTTGTCCGTTAACTGACGTGGAATTCGGGCTTGACGAAGCATATAATTTGGTGTCATCCTTATGGTATCAACATAAAGGGATCTCAGTCAAGCGATGCATGCAGCGGTTCGCGGAAGCACTTGAGCTTCGGCTTAAAGAGGTAGATCTTGATCAATTAATCGAGTGTCTTGGTGCTGCTTTCTTAGAAGCACCGCCGCGTATGATCGCGCATGTCAAACCCGTCGTTTCTCGGTTGAGTGAAAACTATCCACTCGGAATCATTTCAGACTCGGCACTGACTCCCGGGAGTTTTGCCCGGAAACTGATGGCGCGCGATGGCATTTTGCAATTCTTTACAGCTTTCACTTTCTCCGATGAAACAGATCATACGAAACCCCAAGTCGTCCAATTCCATTCAACATTGACAGAACTGGATGCCAAACCTGCGGAAGCAGTGCATATCGGTGATATTTTCCGAACGGATATCGTCGGTGCAAAAAACGCAGGAATGAAGGCAATCCGCTTTTCAGGGTTCAACAAAGGAGATGGAGATGACACACTCAGTGATGCTGTTGTTGATGACTATAGAGAATTGGAAACCGCCATCGCTGCATTGTCAACATAGGGAACATTACGGAGAAAGAAATGAAAAACGTGTTGGTCACCGGCGGTACCGGATTTATCGGTAGTCGAGTCTGCACCGCGCTTCACGAACAAGGCGATACAGTGCATGTGTTATCCCGAAACCCAGAGCGCGCAGAAACAAAATTGAAATCAGCAAGAACCGTTTATGGTTGGGACCCTGAAACCGAGAAACTGCCTTCGGAAGCCCTATCGGAGGCAGTATCGGTCGTTCATCTGGCAGGTGAAACGATCGCGGGCAGATGGAACGCCGATAAAAAAAGGCGAATACGGGATAGCCGTATCCTTTCGACGCGGAACCTGGTTGAATCGTTTGCAGCAGCAGACACAAAACCCGATGCCCTCGTCTGTGCCTCCGCAATTGGATACTACGGGGACAGCGGTGATGAACGTTTTACGGAGGTTTCGCCAGCTGGCACCGATTTTCTCGCGGAAGTCTGCCAAGAATGGGAGTCGGAAGCCCAAAAAGCGACCGATCTGGGGATTCGGGTCGTCTTAGTTCGGATCGGGCTCGTGCTTGGGTTAGGGGGCGGATTGCTGGCACAGGTACTTCCACCCTTCAAAATGGGAGTTGGGGGCATACTTGGTAGTGGTCGGCAGTGGATGTCTTGGATTCATGTTGATGACGTCGTAGGCATCGTGCTGCACGCTTTAGAAAATAGCGAAATTCGTGGACCACTGAACGCAACCGCACCTACGCCTGTCAGAAATACTGAGTTCACAAAAACGCTCGGGACTGTACTACGGCGCCCGACGCTGTTTCCCGTTCCGACGTTTGGTTTGAAACTCATAATGGGCGAATTCGCGGACTTCGTCGTACTGAGCCAGAACGTGGTCCCAGAGAAAACGGAAGTGAGCGGCTACGAATTCCGTTACGCAACGCTTGAATCTGCTTTGCGGGATTTGCTATAGACGCACAGTTTATGATGATTCGCGATGTCCTCCTCTCTGAATACGGAAAAACTTCAAGTAGACCGTCCCCGGTTAATCAATTGATGACCGATTTTGCCGTCGGTTTTCGAGACGGATGCGACATCAACCTCGGTGTCGGATATGTCAATGAACGGACAATTCCGCACCAACAGATTCAAATTGCCTGCGAAAAAGTGCTCGCTCACCCCGAAAAGTATCGTGCTGCTCTGAATTACGGCGGCGCGCAAGGTTCCCCTAACCTGATTGCGTCGCTCAGACGGTTTCATATTGAGAACCGCATTGGCGGCATCACTGAACAGACACTAAATAACCGAGATATTGTTATCGGTGCGAACGGCGCAACGAGCTTGTTGGAAAGCATCACCCACCTGCTCCCTGCTGGTATCATATTTACCGCAGACCCGATGTATTACATCTACTGCAACGACCTGGAGCGGAAAGGTTTCAAGGTCGTAGCAGTCCCCGAAGATGACGAAGGACTTGACACCGAACGTCTAAAGGCAAAACTCGCGGCACTTGGTAATGAAAAAGAGGCTATCCGTTTTTTCTACGTTGTGACGGTAAATAATCCCACCTGCACAATCCTGTCCAACACCCGTAAGCAAAAACTGGTCGATATTGTTACCCGACTATCCTATGAAGTCGGTCAGAAAATCCCACTCTTTTTTGACAACGCCTATAGCGACCTTGTACACGACAGTACCGTCGAACCTTTGGTGTCCGCCTTATGCTACGACACACTCGGCATTGTTTACGAAGTCGGTACGTTGTCAAAAATTCTTGCCCCAGGGCTTCGTATCGGCTATCTCATCGGCTCTAAAGGTCCCTTCCTCAACAGTATCATCCAGCGGACAAGCGACATCGGTTTCAGTGCACCGTTAATCAATCAGGAGATTGCAAGCTACCTGCTCGACCACGGCATTGAAGCACAAATTGAGACAGTCAATAACGGCTACCAACAGAAGGCGAAACAAGTGAAAACGTGGATGGCGAAACTGCTTGGTGATAATATTCAGGAATGCCGCGGTGGGAGTGCGGGATTCTACTTCTATTTGACACTGGCAAATGTCGCAACAGGCGCAACCTCCGACTTTTTCAAGTTTCTGACGCGAACAACTAGACACGAAGCCGTCGATGGTCCTTCGGATGCCCAACACCCAAAAGTAATCTACATTCCGGGTGAACACTGTGTCCATCCAAACGGCGATATGGTTGAGGTCGGGAAGCGGCAGTTACGCATATCTTACGGGTTCGAGGAACTCCCACAGATTCACACAGCGTTGAAACTCATGAAATCGGCGATAGCCTATAGCCAAGAAAATTGATAGCCCTCAATAGGCGCGCTTATAAGACAATATCCCAGAAAGGAAATTGAAAATGCGATTGAAAGATAAAGTTGCGTTATTCGCTGGTGCCGGTTCAAACATGAGCCGTGCAACTGCATTACTTTTCGCGCAAGAGGGCGCGAAGGTGGTACTCGCTGCACGCACGACAGAGACAATGAACGAAACAGCAGAACGCATCCGTGCCAACGGTGGCGATGTGCTAACGCATCAGACCGATTTGACGGACACAGTACAGGTAGGCGTACTGGTTGATGCTGCCGTAGCAGAATTTGGTGGTGTTGATTGTCTCATCCACGCAGCGGGCGGGTTTTTCTCAACCGAACACGATATTACGGCGATGGAACCCGCGTATTGGGACGGGGCGTTACAAAACAACTTGCAAACGCTGTTCAACCCGGTGCGGCGCCTTGTTCCGATTTTAGAAGCACGCGGCGGTGGCTGCCTAATCACTATTTCTGCGGGTGAACGGGTACGGCAAGATGCGAACAGTGCTTACGCTGTCGCGAAGGCAGGAATGGTAGCGGCTGCGAAAAACCTCGCGAAAGAATTGTATGATAACAATATTCGCGTCCACGCGTTATGTCCAGGTATAATTTGGGATCCGCTGCCAGACGGAGAAATTGCTCCGGCATCGGTACAACTGGAACGACTCGGTAACCCGATTGATGTGGCTTATGCGGCACTATGGCTCTGCTCGGACGAGGCGGCGTGGGTCACGGGTTTGGAGTTGACGATTGACGGTGGGGATTCGCTGTTCATTGATTCGCCAATTCGACGAGAAGTTCTGGCGTAATAGAGACTATAAAGGAACTGATCCATTTTCTGCCTCGGTATGCACTTTTAGGAAACCGAGAAGCGTTTGAACAAGCCATTCTGTATCTGGAAACTCTTCAAAAATTTTTTGTTTCAGAGCAGCTTCCAGTTCACTGATATAACGCGCCTCTTCCGCCATCCCTATATTCTGTCGCCACTGTTTGAGAGCAGTGCTTTCCGCTGTTTGAATGTAGTTTATGAGAGCATCAATTAGCTGGTTGTGTACCGCCGCTGCTTGAATGTATTCTTTGGGGTTTCCGGAGAAATTACCCCGCAGCCCACCATCAAGGTGGCACCATTCTGTCATCCCCGCGAGTGCAAATATCTGAAGTTCTTGTCTATTGCGCTGCAGGGCATCTTGCCAAGGTTCTAACTCGTTGAGGAGATACTGTTTCTCTTGCGGCGTTTTCGTTGCGAATCCTTTATTGTAGTCGTTAGTTGTCTTCCTACCGATGTGGTATCGGAACCTCCGCAATTTGAGTCCGGTTATAGTTGCAGTGAGCAATGCATTGGGATAAAGCACCTCCGCAGGTTTAATAGGAGCTTCAACGTGTCTGCGGAGGGCTTTTTCAATGTGCGCGAGAACTACAACGGAATCGCCTGCGTAATCTGATTCCTCAAGATCACCAATGATAATCGGATCTACACCGACCAATTCTCCAAATTCTTCTTGCGTTAGTCTTGTGGAATCACGTAATTCATAGATATGTTGGGCAATATCTAATTTAATTTTCTCTTCCTCAAACAGCTTTGTCATTTCGGGATCCTGATCAAACAAGCAGCTGTCGTTATTATCTTCGATAGTG
>VXXH01000115.1 GCA_009835515.1 Candidatus Poribacteria bacterium | reverse complement strand
GGTACAACTGGATAGGCTTCCAAGCGCACACGCCATTATCTGTGGCACTCGGGCGAGCGGTGCGACTCGGCATATCGGTTTCGGTTTCGGGATGAATCCAGCAAACGGCATCAAGATCTGGACGAACGGTGCAAACGGTGGGTTCAAAGACATCAACGATAACGAAACGGAACTGGAAATAGGGAAATGGTATTATCTTGCTTATACCCATACTGATGATAACAGTGGCTTAGTGGAAATCTACTTAGATGGCGAGGTAACGCACTCGGAAGAATCGGGCAACCCGGTTGCTCCTGCGCAAAATACAAGTGCGGTGACTATCGGCACTTGGGGTGGTGAAGCGTGGACAGGAAGCGTTGACGAAGTTCGGCTTTGGAACCGTGCGCTCTCGGCAGACGAGATTAAAGCGAGCATGAACCAAGATGCCGCGTCATTCCTGACCCCTGTAGAACCAGAAGGTAAACTTGCCACATCTTGGGCGAACATTAAATTGATTCGATAACTTGTTGGGGGCAGGTTTTAGAACCTGTCCCTTAAACATGCTTGCTTTAGATAAGATGATGACATGACAGGTTCCCAATCCTTGCCAAATTTGTGTAACACCTTGATACAAACAGAGGTCCAGTTAGAGTCACATCTATCCGAACCGACAGACGAGGTAATAGCGGCAGTTGCTGCGCTGGAAGGGGATATTCTTATCCTTGGTGTTGGCGGGAAGATGGGCCCAACACTCGCTAAGCAGGCGAAACGCGCTATTGATCACGCAGGTATCGCTAAAAAGGTGATAGGTGTTTCCCGTTTTTCGATCCCGGGCGTGCAAGAAGACTTGCAAGGAGCCGGTATTGAAACAATCACTGCAGATCTGCTTTCGGAAGACTGCTTGCAAAATCTACCTGACATCCAAAATGTAATTTTAATGGCGGGTAGGAAGTTCGGTTCAGTCGGCAATGAAGGTCTGACTTGGGCAATGAACGGTTATATGCCAGGACGCGTGGCAGAAAAGTTTCGATCTGCGCGGTTGGTTGTGTTTTCAACGGGGAACGTCTACCCGCTGACTCCGGTCTCCCACGGTGGTGCGACTGAAAGTTCACCGGTTGATCCGATTGGTGAATACGCGCAATCCTGTCTAAGTCGTGAACGGATATGTACCTATTTTTCATCGCAATTCGGTACGCCGATAGTTATCTTGCGGCTGAACTACGCGATAGACCTCCGCTACGGGATACTGTTGGACATCGCTGAAAAAGTGTATGCCGAAGAACCGATTTCACTCCAGATGGGTAATGTGAATGTGATATGGCAAGGTGATGCAAACGCGATTGCATTGCGGGCTTTCTCGCACTGCCAAAGTCCACCGCTGGTGCTGAATGTGACGGGACCGGAGACTGTTTCGATCCGATACCTTGCGTCGTGCTTCGGGACGATTTTTAACAAATCGCCGTACTTTGATGGGAAAGAGGCATCAACAGCCCTATTGAGCAACGCATCTCGGTGTCATCAACTGTTTGGGTATCCACACGTCTCTTTAGGACAAATGATTGAATGGGTAGCAGAGTGGGTTCAGGTAGGTGGCACAACGCTTCGTAAACCGACGCATTTTGAAGTGCGTGATGGAAAATTTTGATAGTGGTTTTCAGTTTTTAGTCATCAGTTATCAGTTATAGTAAAACCTATAATTAATTGGACACTCTCAAACAGTCTGAATGCCTATAACAGGCATTCAGACTGGAAACCCAAACTAACAGTTTATGCTACAAAGATGTCTATTTATTTTTGGGTTTCACTATAAGAAACCAAGAGATAAAAGTCGACGTTTTCTCAGGGTCTCCGAGGCAAATAGGTTATTACTGAGAATACTCTTAACTGAAAACCGACAACTGATAACGTAAAAATATAGACAAAAAATGCGAATTCTGTTAGTATATCAAAGTAGTATTTTTGTGATGTTCCTCTTTGTCGTTGATAGTGCTATGGGGCAACCACATCCACCAACGACAATTGCGTTTGCCTCGGATGTGAGCGGCGATTGGGAAATCTATCTGACAGATACGGCAGGAAAGCACCCTATAAATCTCACGCACAATCCTGCAGCGGATTACTATCCGACGTGGTCACCGGACGGCACTCAGATCGCTTTTTTTTCACGTCGAGACGGGAATCATGAGATTTATATGATGCAAGCTGACGGCACCAATCAGCAACGTCTAACGCATCACCCTGCGACAGATAAGGCACCGGCTTGGTCACCTGATGGCACACGCCTCGCCTTTACATCAAATCGAGGTGGGCATTTCGACATCTATCTGCTTCATCTCAATAATGGCGAGGTGGAACACCTCACCGAAAACCCGTTTGAAGATGAGGCACCGGCTTGGTCGCCTGATGGAAACACACTTGTTTTCCACTCAAAGCGGGAACTTAATTGGGACATATACGTTGTTGATGTCCATAGCGGAGTCGAGCAGCGGTTGACGCATCAACCGCTGATGGATACCTATCCGGCTTGGTCGCCCGATGGGAGTCGGATTGTGTACGCTTCAATGCATGCTGAGGCAGCACTTGCTGACTTCGACCTGTATATCATGGATGCAGTTGACGGTGGTAACAAAGCAGCACTCACCGATACGCCTACAGATGAAGCAGTCCCTGCATGGGCATCTGATGGCAGGACCATCGCTTTTCAATTTGAGAAAGATGGCAGATGGGTTATTCACCTTATGCGTGCGGATGGCAGCGAACGCCGCGAATTGATTAACAACGGTGCTTGGGCAGCGCAACCAAAATGGTCGAATAGTCTTGATACCTTACCAATAGAACTATTCGGATTACAGATTCAGCAGTGGGGCAAAATACGAGCTCCATAGGATGTTAATTAATAGTACGCCCTTTGAAAATGGGCGAAGCATTCCAAAAGGTTAAAACTTTACTATAAAGGAGAAATCTATATGCGTTTCAAAACATTAGTATTCGGGGCACTTTTCAGTTTCGGTTTGCTCCTGACAATCGGCGTAAGTTATGGTTATGAACGAGCAGTTGAAGCAGAAGCGGCGGATACGATTGAAGCACCAATGATAGTTGCCGATGATGATGCGGCTTCCGGGGGGCAATTTATATGGATGGAAGGGGATCCTGCCACGGGTGGTGGTGGTGAAGGTTGGGCAGAATATAAGCTCCATATTTCAGCACCCGGCACCTACGCGCTGTGGGGAAAAGTCCTTGCATGGGATGGCAACAGCGATTCATTCTGGGTAACCTGGCAACCTGCTGATCCCGATGAAAACGCGCAAGAAACCCAGAACACCGAGTTCCGCTGGGGTGTCGCGCAAGGCAATGAATGGCACTGGGACCGTATCAATCACTGGTTAGATGGCGGCACATTTGAACGGGAATGGGAGATAGCGGAAGCTGGAGAAACCACGCTCCGCATCGCAGTCCGGGAAGATGCTTGTATGTTGGATGTTATTTACATCACTGATAACCTCTCCGAGGACGAAGCGGAAGTGAATCCTCGCGACCCGATTCCAGAAGATTCTTTAACGCCTGTTGAACCGCAAGATAAACTCGCCACGACATGGGGTAAACTGAAGACAGGACGATAAGCATTTAACTTAATTTGGCTGTGGGCGGTTCAGTAGAACCGCTCGCGGGTTTCAGAAAACAGAAAGGAGGTATTTGGTGAAATACGGAATACTATTGACACTGATTATACTAACACTCCCCTTATGTGGAATCGTAGGACTTCGTGCTGAAGTTGAAATTGCGCTTGAAGCCGAATTAGCAGACGAGATTGTAGAACCGATGATTATTGCCGATGATAAAAATGCCTCTGATGGCAAATTCATCTGGATGGAAGGGGCAGCCGCCACGGGTGGTGGTGGTAAGGGTTACGCTGAATTGATTATCAATATTCCTCAACCGGACACCTACGCGCTGTGGGGGCATGTCATTGCTTGGGATGGGAATAGCGATTCATTCTGGGTGACTTGGCAACCAGCCGACCCGGACGAAGATGCGCAAGTGACTCAGAATACTGAGTTCCGCTGGGGTGTCGCCCAAGGCGCAGCTTGGCATTGGGACCGCATCAATCACTGGTTAGACGGTGGAACATTTGAACGGGAATGGAAGTTCAAGGAAGCCGGTGAGACGGTGCTGCGTATCGGCGTACGTGAAGATGCCACCATGTTAGACGCAATCTTCGTGACGACAAACTTAAAAGCGACCGAAGCAGACCTGCGTCTCCCAACCGATAAAGATCGGAAGATACAAATTGAGGGACTCGCTGTGGACGCAAAGGGGAAAGCTGCAACCACCTGGGGTTCCCTAAAACGGGCGTATCAATAAAAAAAGGTGACCTGGGTTTGCGCGTGTTGATTCTAAGGTGAACGTGTGTTTGATACGTATACCTTGGATATTGAGAGCGCAGGTTGGTGCAAGGGACAATTTTGACAAACCGATTGTTCTGAAACAGATAGCACTGCTCCGTATAATAGTTGATACGCCATAAGTCAAATCCACGTTCAAACTGAACAACGCGATCAGGCGGGCCGAGGTGAAATTCCAATTTCTCCGTTGCCCGCCTATCGCTTTTAACCAGCAAGTGCGTCACATACGCGATCCCCGAAAGAATCCCAACCAAGGCAATTTTTCCTCTCAGTTTAACGGAAATACTCTCCGC
>VXXH01000726.1 GCA_009835515.1 Candidatus Poribacteria bacterium | reverse complement strand
CTATAAACGTCTCAAAACCGAAGCCTATTCAATACGGCGGAAAGACGATCCGAACCGGCATTTTCAAAGAACCGGTATCCGGCACCGTCATGCTCAGAGAGAAAAATATTGATGGCGATGGGCAAGGCGATCTGCGGGTACATGGTGGTACTTATAAAGCTATCTACGGGTATCCGTTTGAGCATTATGCTTATTGGCAGCAAGAATTGGGTAGAGACGATTTGCGTTATGGACAGTTTGGCGAAAATCTCACCGTTGAAGGCCTGCTGGAGGAGGCAGTTCATATCGGCGATATCTTCGAGATAGGCGCGACAGTGAAATTACAGATTACGCAACCGCGCGTACCTTGCTTCAAACTGGCATATAAAATGGGATTGCCAGAATTTCCGAAACAGTTCTTAGAGAGTCGGCGCGTCGGGTTCTATTTCCGAGTGCTGGAAGAAGGCGAAATCACTGCTGGCGATGCAATCGCACGCAGTGAGGTCGCACCGGAATCGATGAGTGTGGTGGAGATCGTCAACCTCCGCTATTTTGATAGAGACAATCATGAGAAAATCGCACACGCCAGAAAACTACCTGCTCTCTCACCGAGTTGGAAGCGGGATTTCACGAAGATTTTAAACGGATGAATATTTTTAAAGCAACCACCAAACAAGAAACCAGCGAAGCGGCGGCACACGTCGCCAGCAGAAAACTGCGCGAGGCAATTAACGCTAATGGACAAGCGAGTTTCATCGTTGCGACAGGCGCGTCACAATTTGACTTTCTCGCAGCCCTGACCGCAGATGAGACGATTGGTTGGGACAACACGACGATGTTCCATCTCGATGAGTACATCGGCATTCCTGAGACGCATCCTGCCAGTTTTCGCAAATACCTGCGGGAACGCCTCGTGGATATTGTCCAGCCCGGCACGGTGCATTTTCTCGACGGTGAAGCGGGTGAACCGCAAGTTGAATGTGATCGGCTCAATCGGATTATCGCGCAACATCAAATTGACGTGGCGTTTGTCGGTATCGGCGAGAATGGACACCTCGCCTTCAACGATCCGCCAGCAGACTTTGAGACAGAGGATCCATACATCCTTGTTGAATTAGATGAAGCGTGTCGCCTTCAACAGGTAGGTGAAGGCTGGTTCACAGGACTTGATGCGGTGCCGACCCAAGCGATCTCGATGTCTATCCGTCAGATTATAAAAGCACAGACGATTATTTGCACTGTGCCAGATGAACGAAAGGCGGAGGCGGTACGGAACTGCTTACACGGCGAAATAACGCCAATGCACCCCGCCTCTATCTTGCAGACGCATCCGGATTGCACGGTGTTTTTGGACGCTGGGTCAGCATCTCTGCTGTAAGGCGGGGTTAGGACCCCACCCAGCAATGCTTGAATTAGCGCGCTGTTTTGATCTGTCCCCAAGTAACGGCGAGTTTCTCTTGTGGTTCAACGTCGAACGGAATCTGACCCAAACCGTAGAGGATTGAGCGATGAACGAGTTCCCATCCGTCTTCTGTTACCTGCTGCCAAGCGGTGGAGTGGGGCCAGATGTTAACGTGTATCGCTTTCGTTGTGCCTTGCATCGTTTTCGCGCCTTTTTCGTAGACGGAGATGGCGACTAAATCGTCATTGTCAGCGCGGACGGCTAATATGTCAATATCGCCTTCAAAGCCACTACACGTCATCAACTGTGCCGCGGGTTTACTGACTGTGATGTCGCCTTTAAACCCTTCCGTTATTGGATGCTCAGTATCGACGATAGTCAGTTTGTCGCCTGCATCAGAGTTAAATGTGCCGTCTGCGGCAAACCCCATGTCGTCGTAAGTCCATGTCTCGGCGTTGACAACAGGAACGGCTGAATTTTTGTAAGCGTCCAGAATGTTGGCACTCGACGTTGATTCTGAAATGAAGACAAGGTCTACGTCCGCAAGATTGACGGGATGCTTCGCCAGATGCTCATGCGGTTCGACGGCGTATCCCCATTTCTCAAGATATTCTATGAGCAGATTGTCCTTCGGATCCGGGGCACCCGACCCAACGAGTGCCAGTTTTTCGCCTTTCGCCATAGCAGTGCTTGTTAAGAGTAGTAACATCAGAATCGGTAAGAATAGGTGACGATACATAAAAGAGTTTCCTCCTTTTGGATTGTATTTGGTAATGTGGGGAACCTGAAATAGCCTTGAGGTAGGCTAATAGCGAGCAATATCCGATACAGCTTAATAACCTGAATTTATCAGGTTTGGGTATATTCTATAAACATCTATTAAATATGTCAACCTTTTTTCAGAAGCGTAATGGAGAGTAGATATGAAAAATCCAGTCAGGGTCGGAATCATCGGTGTCGGCGGGACGATCAGCAGCACAACTGTGATTCTCAATGGAGAACCGAATGTTCAACTCGTCGCTTTGGCAGACTTAGACCCAGCACGCAGAAAAAGAGTCTTAGGCGATATTAGAGGGGTTCGCCTTTTCGACGATTATCGACAGATGTTCGACGCATGTGATTTAGACGCTGTCTGCATTGGACTGCCAACGTGGATGCATGCGCCCGTTTCACTGGAGGCAGTGGAGCGCGGGATGCATGTACTCTGCGAAAAACCACCGTCAAATGATGCAGAAGAGTTGATACCCGTCACACGGCTTGCCGAAAGCAAAGGCTTGGTCTATATGTTTGTTCGGCAATCTCGGTTCACAGCGCAGTTGATGGAAGGACGTAGACTGGTGCAAGCCGGTGAACTCGGTGATGTGTACTACGCCGAGACGCGGTGGATACGGACCCGGTGGTGTTCCGCCCGCGGATGGCGGCACGATAAGGAAAAAGGCGGCGGTGTACTCCTTGATCTCGGTATCCATGCCATTGACAATGTCTGGTTTATGATGGGGTGTCCGCGTCCGACAGAGGCAATGGCTGGGTTATATTGCAACTTCGCCCATCTCGCACCGCCTGAGCAAACCTATACCGCAGATGATGCAGCGTGCGGATTTGTGCGATTTGAAAATGGATGTACCTTACACTTCGCTGTCGCATTTTCGCTGAATACCACAAACCGGCACGCACCGGCGAAAGGGAGCGATCTCGTCAAAAGTGAGACGCAAGAGTTTCACCTCTACGGCACGAAGGCAGGTCTTGAAAACGGGAAACTGCTGGTTGGAACACCGGATGGCGTTAAGGTCAAGCCCATGAAACCAGCACCCCAAAAGGCAGATGATATAACGCTTCAGGCACAAGAATTCATCCGAGCGATCCGGGAGGAAGATGAACCGCTCAATCCGGGTTCGCAAGCGGTGATGTTGATGCAAATGCTTGATGCTGCGATGAAATCCAGTGAGAGTGGCAGTGCCGTTTCAATTCAGCCAATTTCATAATTCAAACCGGAGAATAGCAATGTCTACACAACACAATCAAGGCGGACTCACAGCAGAACAAAAACAGCAATTTCATGAGGATGGTTTTCTGTTTGTTCGGAATGTACTGCCAAATGCGGCACTTCAACCGTTGATTGATGAGTTGGCACAACGGGTTGATGATGGCGTTCAGGCGGCGGTCAAACATGGAATTCTTGACCCGTCGGAGACTTATGACGATGCCCCTTTTGAAACGAGGTTGGGCATGGTCTCAAGTGCCTGTTCCGATCCGAACTGGATTTGGAGCAATTTTTTCCGAGACCAGAAGATTCGGACTGCCGGGATGTTCACACTCCGAACTGCGCCTGCACTTCTTGATGTTATTGCATCCCTCATCGGCGATGAGATTTTGGCACATCCGCAGTTTAATTATCGTGCCAAACTACCAAATCAAGATATTACCGTCATCCCGTGGCATCAGGATTTGGCGTATCTCATACCGGAAGAAGCCGGTGAAACGTTGGTTGTGAATGTCTGGCTTCCGCTTATTCAAGCGACTGAAGAAAATGGGTGCATGCAGGTCATCCGAGGTTCACACCGCTTTAATCTGATTGGACACAACTACCAAGATCCGACGCCTGGGCATACTGGTGGCAAGGGTATCAGCGATGCGGAATTGCCGCCCGGCGACATCGTCACTGCCGAATTGGATGGAGGCGATGTCTTGCTAACAAGTGAGCGGGTTGTCCACCGCGGGCTTCCCAACCGTTCTAACACTGTCCGTTGGAGTGTTGATACGCGCTATAGTCAGATCGGTTTACCGACAGGTCGGGCATCCGTTCCGGGTTTTGTCGCGCGGAGTCGGGAGAATCCCGGCAGCATTGCCAAGTCACATCATGACTGGAATCGTCTATTTGCATAAAACTAATGCCCAAAGGTGTTATTACCAATTTTTGGACGGAAACGCTTTACATATTTTTCGCTGAAACTTGCTATCGCCACAATTTGAATGTGGGTAACGCTCTTATTTTGTCTTCAATGTCGCCCAGAGGGTTGACAATTTCCCTTTAGGCGCAACGTTATAAGGTTCGATGGATTGAAAATTCTGGAGGACTTCATCTGCTGTGAGCGGACGATCGTAAAAACGGACTTCATCAATCATACCTATGAAGTGACCATGCGCTTTCCCCGGAAACTTTCTTGCGCCAAGATGGACAGGTGCTGTAAATGGCGCAAGTTCTCTCTTCCCGCCAAATCCATGGTTGCTTGTAGAATCGGATACACCGTCTATATAGATAACTCTTTTACCACTTCCGCCGCCTTCATGTATCATATAG
>VXXH01000849.1 GCA_009835515.1 Candidatus Poribacteria bacterium | reverse complement strand
TATCGGTTATCAGTTATCAGTTAAAAGAGGGTTGGGACAATTCAAAAGGTCTCTTGACTGACAACTGACAGATTTTTCGCAGAAAAATCGTACTGATAACTGATAACTCTTAAAACTGACTGCCTATTGCTGATTGCTGACGGCTATTCTTTCTGACAACTGACAGATTTTTCGCAGAAAAATCGATCTGACAACTGACAACTGTTAAAACTGATAACTATTTCCTATATACCTTAATATAAAGGAACTTTAAAGGAAACGTGCAAACAAAACGGATCTGCCTCTGGTCGGGACCTCGGAATGTCTCGACTGCACTCATGTATGCCTTCGCACAACGCAGCGATACGCAGGTCATTGACGAACCGCTCTACGCGCATTACCTCCACACAAAATACGGCGCAGATACTGCCGATAGCACACATCCAGTGACCGTTGAAGTCATCGCATCAATGGGGACAGATGCAACAGAAGTCGTCCGTGATGTTATCCTCGGTCCCTGCGACACGCCTGTGTTGTTCATGAAACAGATGGCGCACCATCTCATTGAGATGGATCTCAGTTTCCTCGAACAGACCCTCAACATCTTCCTCATCCGCGACCCGAAAGAGATGCTCCCCTCCCTTGCGAAAGTTATTGGCACCCCGGTGCTTGCTGACACTGGACTCAAGACGCAGCACGATCTGTTTATCTCGTTGCGCGCTGTTGGGCAATCGCCGCCGGTTCTTGATGCGCGATTGCTTTTAGAGGATCCGCGGCGTGTCTTGCGCCAACTCTGTGAACGGCTCGATTTACGTTTTGATGCGTCTATGTTGTCGTGGGAGGCGGGGGGTAATTCTGCGGATGGGGTCTGGGCACCGTATTGGTATGGCAATGTGCATCGGAGTACTGGGTTCGCGCCGTATCGTCCGAAATCGGAGCCGTTTCCTACGGAATTAGAAAACGTGTTAGCGGCATGTTCGCCGCATTATGAAGTGCTCCGCCGGGATGCGATTATGCCGTAAATTGATTGTTGATTATTTTCCTGACGCTTTCGAGTGTTGGGTTCTGAACTGTGATTTTTTTGATTTCTGTGATTCGCATGATAAGAGTGCCGATCGCAAGCAACTGAAAACCGAGTCCTGAGGCCTGAGCAGTTCCGCAGGAACGCCATCTTTGTGGAAACGTCAATCCGACAGTCAGCATTTTATTTTTTCTCAGAGTTCTTATGAGAAAAATCAGAAAAATCAGAGTTCAGACTTAATGGGGAACGGTCAATAATGCAGATGGCAAGAAACCCCCTTATCAGGGGGGCAGGTACACCGCCAAACCGCACCATAGGTGTCCGGTTCAACCCAACCGATGGGACTATCGATCTTCGATTAGATTGCCGAGCTGCTTGAAGAGTTCATCCATCTCCGCGTCGTTCTTCTCACTGGCTTGGCGGATTTGCTGCAAGACATCTCGCACTGTCAAGGCTTCCTCACCATTTGCTGTTTGCTCACCGTTCACCGGCGCACCTAAGAAGATCACATCCAACGCCGCATCAAACGTCTTCGCTGTTCCGAGTTCACTGGTCCCTGCCTTCACGATAACCATCTCTAACTTCGGTCGCCGTGGCTGATTTTCGTCAATCTCTGCCTTCTCACCCTTCTTCGGCTTCGGTTCCTTCGCTTGGAGATAGATCGGCTCAATATAAAACAACGTGTCCGCGATCGGGATAATCAGCAGATTGCCGCGAATGACATCACTCGCCTTCTCCCAACCGACCAGATATTGACCAATCTCTTTGTTGATGTCCTCCTCAACCTGCGTGGGTCCAGCGACATCGGTCGTCAGGATGTAAACGAGACGTTCGCCATAGTGGGGTGGGTCGCAGCGGGCGACGAGCCATGCCTTGAGCCGTTTCTCGCGTTTCGGGGGTGTCAGCGGAATCATATTCACGAATTCGACGGTATCCGAGCCGGGCAGTTTGAGCATGGTATAGTAGGGCATCATCTCCTGATCCGCGTCTGAGGAGTAGTAAGCCTCTTTCGGGATAGCCCAGCGGTTGCGGTGCTCATAGAAATCGGCGGCGTTCTGGTGATAATTCCCGTACATCTTGGCTTGAATCCGTGTCAGATAATCTGGGTATCGCAGATGTGCTGCCAAGCCGTCCGGCATGTCAGTGACCGTTTTAAAGAGGTTCGGGAACGCCTGCTGGTAAGCCTGCATCACCTCTTCATCTTCCTTAACAGCATAGAAATTCACGGCGCCACTGTAAGCGTTGACGACAGCGACTCCGGAATTGCGGATGTAGTTGAACTTATCGAAATCGGGTTCTTCGTATGATTCGCTTCCGGCTGTCAACTGTGCCGTATCATCGGTATACATTTGCGAGTTCGGGTAATACCGGCTCGTCACATAGAAGTCGATGATCCAGTATAATTGTCCGTCGTTAATCACGATGTAGGGGTCGGGGTCATAATTAAGGAAAGGCGCGATATATGAGACGCGATCCGAGACAAGACGCTCGTCGCGACGGGTGCCGATCTTCCGCCGGAACATGATCCGGCTTTCGGGTGTAATCCGATCGGACCGGAGGACCCGAAAGAAATCGAATCGGAGTGCGAAGCAGAGCCGCCGGAACCAACCGCCTAAGGGGATCCCGCCTGTGCCTTCTTCATAGGTATGTGCTAACGCTTCAGCAATTTTTTTCGCGTTGACATCGACATCCGTACTGTCGGGTACGCTTGCGGTTTCGATGTCTTCCTTGGTGCCGTTTGCCTGCCGTCCCGCCTTTACGATCACGTAATTGTGCGTCATTTCGCCATAATAAATCTGTGGTTGCTCGACTGTGAGTCCAAATTTGCTCTCTATCGGTACCTCGCTGACCCAGAAGTCAGGGTAACCGTCCTTAACGAAAACGTTGACCGGCGACATGCAGACCCCATAGCCGTGTGTGTATTCGAGTTTCAGCTGCTCCCAACCCGTAATGTTGGATTCGGGGTCGACCTCGCGTGCTGCGATCAGCACTTGGCGGTACTCATCATCTACCCTGTATCTATCGACATCTGTGAAGCGGTGGAAGTTGTAGTGTGGCACAATCTGTTTTTCGCGGAGTGCCTCATGCAGCACACGCCGGTCCCAGATTTGAATATTCTTTTTGATGTCCTCATTCTCGGTGATCGTTTCGAGTGTCGCGGGGGTTTGCGTTTGCTCTTGGGTTACGCGCTGAATCGTATCGAGTTCAAAAGCGCGCTGTGTGTCTTTGATGTGCTGCGCGAGATACGGTTCTTCCTTAACGATGACATCGATGCGTGCGTCCCATAGATAGATCCCGATCGGGTAGACGTGGAGCAGCAGGACGTAGCTGAGTCCCCATGCCCCCGCGGTCACGTACCACAACAACCGCCGTCGCCAGAAGATATTAAACACAATAACGATGGCGATGCCTATCAGTACGCCGCAATAGAGGTTCGTCGCGGCGACACGGTGGAAGTCAACATAAAACAGTCCGTGGAGCGAGGAGATTTCCAACGTCAGCGGTGTCTTATAGACCTTGCCCCATAAATCCACGTGGCTCCACCAGCCATTGACGAGCAGCAACAGCAGCCACAGTGCCGTCCCGTGGAAAATAATGTGCCGTTTCACGCGCGCCATCGTGTGTGCATCCCGGCGGTAGTAGAAATTATACAGCAACCCGACAACGACGCATGTCACCCACAACAGTATCTGTATCCAGAGGCTCAACCATTTGTGCATCGGGTAGCTGAACAGATAGAAATTCCGGTCTTTCCCGAAGTGGTGTGCCTCTTCCGCAGGTGCCGCTTCTGTAACCGATTCGCCGTCCGGTGCTGCGACATCCGGCTCGCCAGCGACGGCTGCAACAGCACTGTCGGGTTGATGGAGATACCGGAGTGCGATGTCGTCGAGCAGGAGCATCGGGGTCGCCATCAGGAGCCCGAGCACGATGGTGATGCAGATAACCGTTCGATGGAAGGAGAACGTCCGGGTATGTGTCCAGCGTCGGAACTCGCGCGATTCTGGGCATAGCATATTCGCAATCGCGGCGTTGATGTTCATAAACCCTGCCGCAACGATGAAGCAGAGTGCGAAGAACCCCCAACGGATCTTATGGAGTCCCCAGAACACATCGGCATAACCGAGGTGTTCATACCAGAGATGCTCTGTATATAAGAACGCCAAGGGGTAAAACGTACTGATTGTGAGAAGTCCGCTCAAGCCCCAGAGGAGATAGGCTTGCAGTCTGCTGTACCGATCCCGCCGGTAGTAGTCGCCGCGGCGGTAGCGGAAGATGCCCCAGATAAAGGTAACGCTCACAAGGAGCGCGCTGAGTACTAATTGTGCGATCGCGAGATTCGCTGTCATCAATCTTCGGGCAGGAGACCCCATCCTTTAGGTTGGGGAGGAATGCCCGCTCCTTTTTTCTTGACATTCGTTGAAAAATGTCGTACAATGATAATATCACACTGGCAGACAGGCAAAGCATTAGGTTTGGGTGCCTTGACGGTGAGAAGCCCCCTATATACATTAATTATAGCATAGGTCTGTAGCGTCGCGCAAATTGGTTTTTATGAACGTGCGTTTAATAAAAGATTTTGAATTCTGAACTGTGATTTTTTTGATTTTTTTGATAAGACCTCTGGTGGTAAATAAGATGCTGATTGTAGTTCCCGTAGGTTGGGTAGAACGGTGTTGTAA
>VXXH01000787.1:1938-4682 GCA_009835515.1 Candidatus Poribacteria bacterium | reverse complement strand
GATTATATACGGTTTTCTCAGATGTTGCTCAACGGTGGCGAACTTGATGGAGTCCGCATATTAGGGAAGAAAACGGTTGAACTGATGCGCTATCCGCATCACGATGATTGGTTTGGACTCGGTTTCGCGGTTGTTACGGACAAGGAACCACCAAACATTTTGGAGTCTGTTGGGAATTTCAGTTGGGGCGGTGCCGCCGCTACTACCTTCTGGATTGATCCACAGGAGGAATTAATCGGCTTGCTCATGACACAACTGCTCAATAATCCTCACCCTTTCCAACAACAATTTAAAGTCCTAACCTATCAGGCACTCACTGAGTAATGGTTATCGGTTATCGGTTTTCAGTTAAGACATTGTGTCGGCGGACGTTTCCTGTTACTGCCACAAGAAACCTCTTTAACTGATAACTGACAACCGATAACTGACAACTATCTTAGGAGAGTTTAATGACATTATACGAAGGATTACCGCGGGCTGTGCCTGAAGATGTCGGCATGTCAACCTCGCGGTTGGGACGTATTACACCGGTCATGCAAGGCTATGTTGATACCGGAAAAATCCCCTGTGCATTAACAATGATCGCGCGTGGTGGCAGACTCGTCCATTTTGAAAAGTTCGGCACGCAAGATATCGCCGCCGCCAAACCGATACAATTTGATACCATCTTCCGTCTCTATTCGATGACGAAGCCGATTACCAGCATCGCTGTCATGATGCTCTACGAAGAAGGGCATTTTCAACTCACTACGCCTATAGCCGAATTTGTGCCACATTTCAAAGACATGAAGGTTTACACGGAAGATGGTAGTGCTATTGTTGATGCCGAACGCGAAGTGACAATAAAACATCTACTCACGCATACCGCTGGACTTATCTATGAAAGCGATAGGGAGAATCACCCGATCGATCAGCGATATGAAGACGCAGATCTCTATGGCGGCGACCTCACAAACATGATACAGAAACTCGGAGATATTCCGCTCATTCACCATCCAGGGGACGCATGGAAGTACGGGATGTCTACCGATGTCCTCGGCTACCTTGTGCAAGTCGTTTCTGGAATGCCGTTTGAGACGTTCTTGAAAACTCGTATTTTTAATCCGTTAGATATGAACGACACCGGTTTTTCAGTAAGGGTTGAAAATGCTGACCGATCTTCAAAGGTATATGAATTCGGGGAAGACGGTAAGCTTCAGGCAATTGAAAAGGTCCATGCTGCAACTGGACCGCTGAGTTTTTTCCACTCTGGTGGTGGAGGACTACAATCGACTGCCGCAGATTATCTCCGCTTCTGCCAGATGGTGCTCAACGATGGTGAACTTGATGGCGTACGCCTGCTCGGAAGGAAAACTGCTGAACTCATCAGGATGAGCCACGTTCCACCCGATTGGTTAGCACCTAAGAGAACCGGTACCGGTTTCGGACTTGGGTTCGCCGTTGTCACCGATGTCGCTGATACGCACACGCTCGGCTCTTTAGGCACTTGCAGTTGGGGGGGCATGGCAAGTACCACATTTTGGATTGATCCTGTAGAAGAATTGATCGGCATTTTTATGACACAATTGGTCGGTGCCGATTCGCCATTCCAGGCACAATTCCGCATTTTAACCTATCAGGCACTCATGGAGTAATGGTTATCAGTTTTCGGTTTTCGGTTTTTGGTTAAGACATTGTGTCGCGGACGTTTCTTGTTATTACCACAAGAAACCTCTTTAACTGATAACTGAAAGATTTTTTCATGCCTCGCAGTGAGAGAAAAATCGTATTCTCACTGCGAAGCAAACTGACAACTATTAAAACTGACAACTATCCTACAGGAGTTTTTAATGACATTATACGAAGGATTACCGCGAGCCGTACCTGAAGATGTAGGTATGTCAACCTCGCGATTAGGACGCATTGCTCCGGTCATGCAACGCTGGGTTGACGACGGGAAAATCCCCTGCGCATTGACAATGATCGCGCGTGAAGGCAGACTCGTCCATTTTGAAAAGTTCGGCACGCAAGATGTCGCCACTGCGAAACCCGTGGAATTTGATACCATCTTCCGCATCTACTCAATGACGAAACCGATTACCAGCATCGCCGTCATGATGCTCTACGAAGAGGGGCATTTTCAACTTAGTACACCCGTTTCTGAACTTATTCCTGCTTTCAAGGACATGCAAGTCTACACAGAGGGTGGCACTGATATTGTTGATGCTGAGCGAGAGATGACGATAAAACATCTGCTCACACATACCGCTGGACTTATCTACGGTGGCGACTGGGACCACCCGATTAATGAGCGGTACAGAAAAGCGGATTTCTACGGTGGAGATCTCGCACACATGGCGCAAGAACTCGGAAATATACCGCTCCTTCACCACCCGGGTGATGGATGGAACTACGGTATGTCTACCGATGTACTCGGTTATCTTGTAGAGGTCGTGTCTAACATGCCGTTCGAGGAATTTTTGAAAACCCGAATTTTAAATCCATTAGGTATGCATGATACCGCTTTCTCAGTGCCGGACGAAAAGGCTGATAGATATGCGACATTATATGAACCCACAGAAGACGGCGGTATTCAAGTAATTGAGAATGCACCTGTTTCGAGCGGACCCTTGAGTTTTTTCCATTCTGGTGGTGCCGGTTTACAATCGACCGCCGCCGATTATCTCCGCTTCTGCCAGATGCTGCTCAACGCTGGTGAACTCGATGGCGTACGACTCCTCGGAAGCAAAACCGTTGAACTCATC
>VXXH01000787.1:0-1928 GCA_009835515.1 Candidatus Poribacteria bacterium | reverse complement strand
TCTCTGACGATTGGCAACCCCTTGAGAGAACCGGGTGCGGCTTCGGACTCGGATTTGCCGTTGTCACCAACGTCGCCGATACCAATAGCCTCGGTTCTGAAGGCACTTACAGTTGGGGCGGTCTCGCAAGTACCACGTTTTGGATTGACCCTGTGGAGGACCTAATCGGCATTCTGATGACACAGCTGATCGGTGATTCCCCATTCCATGCCCAATTCCGGGTCCTCACCTATCAGGCGATTACCGATTAGATCCCTCGCTGGGTTAGAGACCTTATCATTGAAAATTGGAGCCTTATTGTGTATAATTTGCTAAAATAGTAGTCTTTCAATGTTGAGTTTGTGATGTTGGTCCTGTTCGTAGTAGGGCAATTCATTGCCCGTTCTTGACTTTCGGACGTGCGATAATGCACTTCGCATTTGGGGTTTTTGCTGGGGTGTTTCTTCGAGTACACCGCAAAATCGCACGACTACGAACCAACCCTCAACTTCAAACTTGAAAGACTAATAGTATGAAAGGAGGACGTGATGACACATACTTATACAGCTCTCATCCAACAACGTGGTGAATGGTGGGTTGGACGGATCCAAGAATTACCGAGCGTGAATTGCCAAGAGAGAACGCGTGAAGAATTATTGGATACGCTGAAAATTACGCTCGGTGAAATGTTGGAGATTAACCGTGAAGAAGCGATTAGTCTTACTCAGAACGGGTATCAAGCAGTCGCCATCCAATTATGAAGCGGAGAATTTTGATTAGACATCTGCAAAAGCAAGGCTGCCTTCTAATCCGCGAAGGTAGGAAGCATTCGGTATGGGAAATCCAATGCTGAATACAAAAACAGTTGTTCCGAGACATAGAGAAATTGATAATCAGTTGGCTATGGATATCTGTAAACAACTCGGGATCCCAACGCCATGATGATTTAGTCCAAGTTGCCTCTAAACACAACTATAGGAGGTGAAGCTGCTATGAGAATCGCAGTCGTAACCGGTGAACACGGATTTCAAGAAAAACAGTTTGACGCAGTTTTTGAAAGTATAGAAGGACTCCAATTCGTCCGAGAAGACCTGGATGTTTTTGTAGATGACCCTGACCAGCAGGACTACAACACTGTCGTCTTTTACAACTTCCACCGTCCCTATCCGACAGAAGCACAAGCACAGGCTATTCTCGGTTTAACAGAACGTGGACAAGGCGTGGTCATTCTCCATCACGCTATCCTCGCCTTTCCAGAATGGGATGTCTATTCCGAAATGTGCGGGGTGGACGATCGCGGCGAATTCGGATACTATCCACGGCAAACGCTAAACGTGCAAATCGCTGAGGCAAACCATCCAATTACCTCTGGACTTACCGAATGGGAGATGGGTGACGAAACCTATACCATGAAATCTGCTGGCGATGATAGCGCAATTCTGCTAACAGTTGATCATCCGAACAGTATGGAGGTCCTCGGTTGGGCACGTGAATATAGAAAATCTCGCATTTTCTGCCTCCAGAGCGGACACGATGATGTAACTTTTTCTAATCCAAACTTCCGAGAGGTACTGCGACGCGGCATTCACTGGTGCGCAAAAGCGTAGTGTAGGTGAGGAACAGTGATTACTATTTTTTCTTTCCGTCAACCCAAAGAACTTTGGATGCGCGCGCACCGCATTGGCGCGTGTGGTATTCTGTTGTTATTTTCAACGATATTTGTAAGGGCAGATAAGGGGGAAACGATGGCGCATACATCATACTCAGTGGCAGCAAAGACGATTGAAGGTTTTCAAGTTCACTATATCCAGCAAGATAACAAAGCCATCGCAGAAATCGTACCCGCACTCGGTAATAACTGCTACGCATTTAGGGTGGCGGATGGAGATACTTGGCTGAATTTAATAGACGCACCCCCGGATCTTGCCACACTCGAAGAACGCCCGACC
>VXXH01000373.1 GCA_009835515.1 Candidatus Poribacteria bacterium | reverse complement strand
AGTATTAATAGCAGAGATGAGATTCTGATTCTCCTGAAAACTCTGAACCGCCCTCCATTGTGAATTCATCATCGGTTTCACTCCTTTATTATTCTGAGGCCCCGCGAAACTCGGATGTATCTATTGAATCCGTCGGATTTCCTGTGAATCACGATTTTTAAGTTCGTCGTCCGTCCGTTTAAGTTCAAGTGGAAGCCGCTGGGCGACACTAGGACTAGAGAAATTAAGATGTGTGGAAGCGTACACCGCCTTAGTTACCTGAACCATATCAATGTCTTCACTCTGACCCACGAGCATAACAGGAGCAGCTGTCCCTTGATTCAACGTGGGAGCCCCAGTTGTGGCAAGAACTACAGCGCGATTGTTCAAGAAAAATGCTTCTCCTTCAAGTATTTGCTCAACTCTGTTTCTTTGCATTTTTTCCCAAAGTCGAGGCTTTTTCAAACTGCTCTTATGAAAATCCACTATATCCACCACTGCTCCTGCTACGAGGATTCCCGTTGTAATTAACTCTTCTTGTGTTGTCTTGATTGCTTTTAACTCGTTTCCGCTTTTTCGCCCATCGCGTAGGACCAGAACAGAACGAATTGGTTGAAAGTCGTTCTGCTGGGCGACTTTGTTGAAAAGTTCAATAATATTCTCATTTAGGACGGTTCCATTAATTGTTTCCTTTTTAGCATCGGTTTTTGGTTTAACAACAGTATAAATGTGAGGGAAGGGCTGAAGGATCAAAAGCGATAATGCGAAGTACCTTTTATCTCTTCCTACATCAATTGCAAGATGAGCATCATAAGGAAGTTCGTCTTTGAATCCCCAAGGGACACAATCCATCTGTTGTAATACATCCAAGGCACTCATCTCCGTAAATGACTTCCATTCTCTTTCTGCTTTAGAAAGTTGACTGCTATCATGGTTGCTTACTGATTCGAGCCGGCCAAACTTGT
The DNA here is from genome assembly GCA_009835515.1 of Candidatus Poribacteria bacterium. Taxonomy (GTDB): domain Bacteria; phylum Poribacteria; class WGA-4E; order WGA-4E; family WGA-3G; genus WGA-3G. Next base: position 3,743 of record VXXH01000373.1, on the reverse strand, counting down.
TTTCCAGCTCTCTGGATGTGATGCGCTTAACCCGCCAATTAGAAAGTTCGTATGCAACTTTATAATAGGTTTCAGGAGCCTCATCATCAAACACGAATACGACCATACCGGGCTTGTTATATCCTTTGAGTTCCAAAAAAGCCTCATCCAGAGTCTTATATGGCACAAGTTTTGGAGTAATCGTTTTTTTTGTTAACCGACTCAAATGTCCAGTTAGATCTCTAATTAGACTACCTCGCACCTCTTGCGTTATTTTTGTCGGTATGGCAAAGTGGATAATCCGCTCCATCAAAGGAGGGGTATTCAAGCAACCAACTTTGTGTAATAGAGGAAAACGTTGACGATAGTGTTCTTGGAATTTCCTATAATCTCGTTTTTGTGGTGCTGGTAAAGTGACTCCATCTGAAAATTGCAATGTTGGTGGTAGCAGTTTGATTACCCGTTTTTTCTCTGGAAACCAGAAATGTTGTGCGACAGGTGGTTTCCCGCATCCCAGTAAATCACTTCCGCTATCTTTCCAAAAGCAACTGATAAGTCTAGCCCGCTCCTTTGGTGCAAGTTTGTCAATCTGTTTGAGTGGCCTTGGAAGTGAATTGTTCATCACTCGTAAGTGGAGCAATTTTGCAGCGACGGGTTGTGGCTGGTCTATGCCTTTAAAAGATACCATTGCAACACAATCATCAGCATCAATCTTTAAGTGGGACTGCTTTTGTCGATAGTATTCAAGCAGTGAATCATACACTTCTCCTTTAACAATCCGCTTTCCAGTTGTTGCACAGGTACGTCCGTGTGAGAATCTGTCAAAATAGCAGCTGCTTAGATATTTGCCTGAATCATATCTGAGTGTTCCTTTTTGTCCTGACTGACGCTCACTAAGGGATTCAAAACGTTTTTGTCGCCGTTCTTGTTCATGCCTTGGGAGGTCATTTCGGAAGAAATCCTCCACTGTCCATTGTGTAAAGAAAGCGACACCAACGTCTACTACAACCCCGACACCGATGCCTTCAATCGGAAGTGCTGAAATTTCAAATCGCCTATAAGCATTAATCCCTTCAGCATTTTGGAACGGTTCGTCTTTATACAAAATACGTGGACTGTTGACGGTTCGTAAAGACAAACGGTTTTTAATTTCAATTAGAGCGTGCCGTTCAATGAGTTGAGCTAGTAGTTGTGCATCATTTTCGGAGTGTGAAAATTGGAGACATCGCTTTTTCCTGCTGTCCCTTACTTCGACAATCCAGTTTTCTTCACTCACAGTCAAAGGAGCAATGTTCCCTTGTGTAAGTACAAGAATTTGTTTTTGTTCCGGACAATAAACTGCCCCTAAACCTTGTTGACTCGCAAATTGGTTGCAAACCTTTTCTAACATTTCTGCTGAAGGGTCCTGGGTCATAATTTCAACGCGTCTCGTCCAAAGATATAATTTCGTTCCCGGCTTTATAACGCGAATATTTGTTTCAATCATGGCATCACTCCTTTGGACAGACTTCTTGAAATTTACATAGGGCACAGACCTTCGGTTGAGCACAAGGTGTGAAAGCCTCTACAAGTCCGCGCCTCCCAAAGCTATCTGCTTCCTGCATCCACTCTAAGTCTTGAAGAATTCGTGCCTCGACCCGCGTTAGTGCTTTCTCACTCACATTAAACGTTGACACGATATCGTCGGCTAAATGCACCTGGTGAGCTGTTATATAATCAACCGGACGTTTGAATTCCTGTTTTGCCCACCACGCGTAGGCGAGCATCTGCAAACTATCATCACTGCTACCCGCACTTCCAATCTTCCAATCGGCTATCACAATCCTATCGTCTTCCCAATAAACAAGATCTACTTTTCCGCTTAAAGTAAAATCATCGTTTTTCATACGAGCCGACTCTTCTATTAATGCTGAGGCTTTACGCGCGCCCTCACGAAATTGTGCAATGTTTTGACTTGTTATAAAATTCGTCAATGCTGTCACAAGCCGTTCTTCTGTATCAGCACAAACGGATTTAACATCCGGCAACCCATAGTAAAATTCTAACAATAATTTGGGATAGCGAAAATCATCTGAAAGCGGAGATCCGTGTTCGTATTGTTGAGAATACTTGATATCTGCACGAAAATCTTTCTTTGCCCATTGTAGTACTTGACCAAGCGACCGTTGTTTTCCCTGTTGAAATTCTTTCAAGTACCATCTGATGACATAATGCAATATGTCTCCCGATCGTAAGTGTCGGTTCTGCAATTTTTTTAAAAAGCGGAGTTTCGCCTTCTGCGGGTCCTCCTTGGCTTTCTGCAAGTTCGATCCGTAATACTCGTAATAATACTTCCGAGCACATTGTTCTAATGTACCGCGGCGGGAGTAGGACCACTCCAAAAGTTTAGACTTGTCGGATTCGTTACTCCACTCGCTCTCACTTTCTCCAAATAAAGTCATCTGTGTCTCAGACATGTATATCACCTCTCACAGTTACCGTAATTTCTTGAGCTGCTGTGTAAGAGATCCCCACTCGTCATCTGTAAGCGTCATAGTTTGCGCTTCACGCAGAAACTGTTGTGCCGCCGGGTTCTCACCGATTGCTTCCTTTACTGATGTTGGCATCTTTCCTGTCATCGCCAAAAGTTCATCGGGCGGTACACCCAGTTTCTCACAGATTTTGACGATAGTATCCGCGGCAGGTGGCGGCATCCGGTCATTCTCAACTTTGCTGATATAAGAAAAGTCCACACCCACTGCAGCTGCCAGTTGACGTTGGGTTACCCCCTTGCTGCGCCTTATTTCCTTGAGCGTTTGTCCAAACGTCTTGGTTTCCATTATTTTTCTCCATTCATAATTATAACATAAAGTTGAGTTGAATGTCAACACATCTTTAATTATAACATAAGGTTGTATCAATTGTCAAGAAAAAATTGTGCTGTGGCAGGGGTACTTAGTTTTCAGCACATTTTTCATGAAAATGCGTAGTTCAGAGATCCTTCTGACCGCACTCTTATGTCTCTACAGTATTCCACACCGCGCCTGTGTCAAAATCCGATGTTGTGACAATATGGATCTGCCGCAAGTCCGAACCTTCACGCAATGCATTTTGATTGGCATCATAGTTAACGTCTAACTGGGTGACACCTTCTAACCGTTTATCGGCAAGAATTTTCAGCAACTGTGGTGTATCGTCTACCTCTTCAGTGATATTGCGAAACACAACTAATCGCTTACCACTCTGAATAACCCGATAGATTTGACCAGCAAAATCAAACCGCAGCCGACGGTGAATTGGGAGTCCCTTGAGATAGCAATAAGTTTCCAGCACGTCTACAGTGCCTTCTGTGCTATCTTTGCCATAAGTGATTCGATTAGAAAACGGAATGCGCATATCCATTATCAACCGAATTTGCTGTTCTTCGGGACGATAGAGGTATTTAACAGGGAGTTCTGCTTTGACATCGTAATCAGGGCTTGAAGTCGTGAGATTGTTGAGGATATCCTCATACTGTTCTAACCGTTGATACTTGACAATGCCAACAGTGCCATCGGGCTTCTTTTTTCCGTTCGGTTTACCAGCTTTCCAATTCTGCGAAAACATGACGCGACGAATTCGTTCCTTCAAAACACTTTCAAAATAATCACCCATCTCAACAAGGATAAATTTGCGCTGCCCTTTTTCTTTGCCACTTTTGTTAAGTTTGTTAAGGTTGAGGACAGCATGCCCTGTCGTCCCACTGCCAGCAAAGAAATCAAGTGTGATTCCCTTTCCCTCTGACG
>VXXH01000646.1 GCA_009835515.1 Candidatus Poribacteria bacterium | reverse complement strand
TGATACCCATTTTGATTAAATCACTATATTGTCTATTAATCTCCATTACGGTTCTTGCAGCGGGCATCTCTGCTGAGACAGCGGATCTGCAATACCGTTACGCAGAACAACTTTTTGAATCAGGGCGTTATCAAGCGGCGAGACTTGCGTATAAGCGGCTGCTGTTTTATGATCCCGATACGGAATTCAGAGACGTAGCGGATTATCAGATCGCACAGACTTATTATTATCAGAATGATGCCACACGTGCCGAAGGGCTGTTTCGCAAGTTTCCAACCGTTCACCCGAATTCACCATTGCGTTTTCAGAGTCAATTGATGCTTGGGCAGCTCCATTTTGATACGGGCACTTACTCGCTGGCGCGGACGACCCTCTTTGAACTCTTGCACACGACGAACGATCCGGAAGTTGTAGAAGCAGCGCACTACCTACGCGGTTGGTGCTACATCCACACCACCGATTGGAACAAAGCGATCTCGGAATTACGGCAAGCAGGTATATCTCAAATAGGTGGACACAGCGGAAAAAAGGCGCGTGAATTAGCCGACATACTTCTCGAAGAGACACCACTACCGACGAAATCACCGCAGGTGGCAGATTGGCTTTCAACAGTTGTTCCAGGGAGCGGGCAGTTTTATGCTGGAAAAATCAGAGAAGGACTCCTCGCGGCAGTACTCAACGGAACGTTCATCTATCTTGCAGTGGACGCTATACGTGAACGCCGATATGTTGACTGCGCCGGCATCTCTCTAATTGGATGGCGATTTTACTGGGGCAATCGGACCGATGCGCGGCGATTTGCCACCGAGTATAACGCACACCACGAGCAGGCATTAATTGAAACGTTGAACCGTCAGACTGAAGTGTCCGTGCCTTAGCAATACTGAATAATACGAGGACAATTTACCATTCTGCCTGCTTTAGAAATTCCAATGCCATCAAGGTATGACCCTCTGGATTTGGATGAACGCCATCTTGGGTTGTCCAAAGAGCACCGGGACGGGCATCGACTGCCTTATCGAAAGCGGCATTCGTCGGTATCAATCTCGCATCAAATTCTTCCGCGAGCGTATGTATGCTTTCGTTGTAAGCGTCTACAGCCAACGGGCGCGGCGCGTCAACATCTTCCTCAATATAGAAGATCTGAAAAAGAAAAAGAGGCGCGTCTAATTCAGTTTTCACACGCGTGAGAATCCGTCGATAGCACGCCTCCCAAATCGGTAAATATTCTCCCGTGGACACATCGTTTGCATACTGCCGACTGGCATTGTTGATCCCAATTTTCACCGAGAGCCAGTTCGGTTTTTCGGCAATCACATCGGTGTCCCACCGCTCTTCCAACCCTTCCACGAAATCCCCGCCGAAGCCTTTGTTAACCTAAGCGATGTCACGTTCGGGGTATTATGCGGTGATGAGTTCAGTTATTTTGCGGACGTACCCGTGTCCGAAAGGCGCGTGTTCATTTCGCCGTCCGCAATCCGTAATACTATCGCCAATAAAAAGCACCTTATCTCCAGATTGAAACAATAAATTATTCACAAAGCATCTCCTATATGTGGTATACTGAATTAGGAGTTGTCAGTTATCAGTCGTCAGTTGTCAGTTACACACTTGTGATAATAGCAAAGTTCGTACCCGCTACAAGTGGTCTCTTAACTGAAAACTGATAACTTTTCCTCTGCCAACCGATGACTATAATTTATCATACTTTGGACGGAATGCCAACATGAAAAATATCGGTGTTCTTCACGTTATCACGGATACGACGCTACAATCCCGGTTCACACACGCGGAACTCGCGGAACTCACAATCGCGGGCGGGGCGGACACAGTGCAATTTCGACAGAAACAGGGGACAACGCGGGAACTGATAACAATGGTACAAAGCATGCAGGCAGTATGCAAGCAGCACAATGTGCCGTTGATTGTAAACGATAGGGCAGATATCGCACTCGCTGTCGGTGCAACAGGCGCACACTTCGGACAAGACGACATGCCGGTCTCTATTGGAAGACAAATCCTCTCTACGAAAGCCATCATTGGGGCATCCGCTCGAACTGAGGAGAAAATACTTGCAGCGATTTCGGAAGGTGCTGACTACATTGGATTCGGTCCTATCTATGGTACCACTTCAAAACCGGACGCGGAAATGGCTAAGGGATTAGATCAACTCCGCCGGATGTGCGACATCGCTGCTTGTCCAGTTATAGCGATTGGCGGCATTACTGTTCAGACCGCGGGTGATGTAATCCGAGCCGGTGCACACGGTATCGCTGTGATTTCTGCTGTTTGTGCGCATCCCGAACCGGCTGTTGCGACACAAGCACTCCTGAGTGAAATTCAGCAAGCGAAGTAAATCAAAACAAACGGAAACATATATGAACGATCTGGTTAAAACTGAACATGTCCCTAAACAATTCAGAGAGATTGACGAGACTTACAAACCAGACCTTGACAGAATTGACGAGGCACGTGTTCAAAAATGGTGGCGTGAGAAACACTTCTTTGATACCAATATGGAGGCAATTGATAGGCGAGTAATTCGCGTGCTAAAGCCTGGCATCTGGAACCATAACGAAGGCCCCGATTTTATGCACGCCGAAATTGAGATTGATGGCAAACTTCATGTCGGCGATGTCGAAATTCACGTCCGATCTTCAGAGTGGTACGCACATAAACACCATCTCAATTCCAGATACAATCGCGTTATTGTGCATGCCGTGCTTTTTAATGACGATTTTAACCTACGCACACGACTTCAGAACGGAAAGCGGATCCCAACCGTAGAATTGCTGAAATGGGTCGCTGTAGATACCGGCGACCTGTACGACGATGCCAAAGACACAACAACCGATGGCTTGTGTCGGATAACAGGAAAACAGTTGAATATAGAAACCTTGAAAGGTGTTTTTGAATCGCTCGGACGCGAACGGTTTTTAGAAAAGACGGAGTCAATGCGTCTGTTAAGAACACGCCTCGATTTTGAGCAACTCCTCTATGAAGGTATCATGGAAGCACTCGGGTATGAACGCAATAGCAAGGTGTTACGCGAGTTAGCGCAGCAGGTGCCTTTTGCTGACTTTGATCAGAAATCGGAGTTAGAGATTCAAGCGATGCTCTTCGGGGTTGCGGGTCTCTTGCCATCACAACGGGAAAGCCCGCTCCCCTCCGAGGTGACAGGCGATCCGAGCATCGTCGCTTTAGAAGAGTCATGGCGTGCTTCGGCATACGCGGAACTCCCGCCACGTATGACTGAGGCACGTTGGAGTTTTACTGGCAGACCCCTGAATCACCCGACTCGACGTATTGCGGCAATGAGCCAGTTAATTCATCACTGTCAAGGCAGCTTGATGATGTACTTTCTGCCAACCTGTGAAAAAGCTGCTGCTGCCGATACACCAAAGGCACTGAAAACTATCGAAAAAGAACTCCGCTCACTGCTGACACTTGAAACCACGGGCTATTGGGAAACACATTCTAACTTTGGGACTGACAGCCGCAAAGCAGGACTCATTGGCAATAATCGGGCTGTGGACATTATTATTAATAAAATTTTACCAGTCGCCTATATCTGGGCAGTCGAAGCCGGAAGTCAGAAATTGCAGGAAGGGGTGCTACGACTCTACAGCGTCGGTTCCAAATCAACGGGAAACAAGATTATCCGTAAAGTTGACGCACAGATTTTCACTGAGGCGCAGCAGATGCGTCATTTAAAACCGACCGCCAAAATTGAGCAAGGCTTCATCCGCCTTTATAAGAACTATTGTGCTGATCAACTCTGCGATCTCTGTCCTATTTTGGAACACAACGCGGTTCTCCCGGAGGAAAATTAGTATGGGTTCGCAAGCTAAACCGTTGACAGATGAATCCTATTGGACAAGGCTTTGGGATGGGCAGCAGCACAAGGTTCGTCACCTACGATGGGCTTATGTGGCAAACCGTCAACTTGCTAAGTTATTTCACCGCGCACTCGCAAACTTTAAACATCCGACACTGCTTGAACTCGGATGTGCCGATTCGCTGTGGCTCCCCTATCTTGCCCAGAACTATGACAGCGACTGTTATGGCGTTGATTTTTCTGAACTGGGGTGTCAACTCGCAGAACGGAATCTCAGCCTCGTAGGTGCCGAAGGGACTATCATTTGTGAAGATGTGTTTGCGTTTGCCAAAAAGCACCGTGCGACTTTCGATTTTGTCTATTCGATGGGACTGATCGAGCATTTCAGTACGCCGCACGCGATCTTGAAAGAGATGCACAGTCTCCTCAAACCCGGCGGAACAATGTTCACGGTAACACCGAATTTGCGTGGTATGTATACACCGATAGCACGCGTCGCGAGTCCAAAACTCCTTGCGACACACAAGGTAATTCTGCCAATAGAACTTGCGACAGTGTTGCGAGAGACAGGATTTCACGTTACAGAATATGGGTATACAGGCGGTCCATTGAAATTGAGCGTCGTCGATTATTCGCCGTGGCGAGCAGTCATCGGTAAATGGGGACACGAAGCACTTTGTAAATGTGTCAATTTGACAGATATTGTTGTTGGTAACCTATTAACAGCATTTCAAGTGCCAAACCAGCAGTTAACCTCGCCCTATGTATATGCCCTGTGCAGAAAACGTAATTGAAATAATCGAAAAACAACATTCATTCGTCACACTAAGAAATAGTAATAGTGTTGTCAACATCTAAGATTTAGTTCA
>VXXH01000323.1 GCA_009835515.1 Candidatus Poribacteria bacterium | reverse complement strand
CAATCGGTTTCATCGCCGGATCGGAGAATACGATTCTCAAGACAACCGATGGCGGCGAAACTTGGGTCGGCTGCTCAGAGCGAGCACGCGTCGGTGAGACGCGAAACAACCTTGAGAATATCTGGTTCGTTTCGCCTACAACGGGTTGGGTTATCGGCTCATTCGGTACACTCCTACATACAGCTGATGGTGGTGAAAACTGGGACAAACGCGATCCCGGCTTTGATAATAACCTGTTCGGGATCTACTTCCTTGATGAAAACACCGGTTGGATCTGTGGACAGGAGGGCTTAATTCTGCATACGACTGATGGCGGTGCAACCTGGAACCAACAGAAAGCCGAATCCTTTGATGATCTTCACGATATTATCTTCGTTGATGCGATGGTCGGTTGGGCAGTCGGTGGCTACAACTCTATTTTACATACCACCGATGGTGGTAAGACATGGGCAGTATCGAATATACCCGGCGGCGCGACCTTCAAAGGCGTTCATGCCACAGATCAGAATCACTGTTGGACAATTAACGATTGGGGCGTAATCGCAGGATATAAAGCAGAATAATTGTTGGCTATCGGTCTTCAGCGGTTAGTAGTCAGCAAGAGTGTCGTGTGGCAGACGCGGCGGTTTTGCATACCGTAATCCCTACTGATAGCCAATAGCCGACTGCCGATAGCCATACGGAGAGAAAGGAAAAAGAATGTCAGAACTGAAAAGTCATAAGGTCACGATGCTCGGCACTGGGCTCATCGGAATGTTCTACACGATGACGCTCCATAACCAACGGGGTGCAGACCGTGTCCACGCTGTCTACTCTCGGCGTGAGGAACGCGCAACCGCGTTTGCCGAGGAGTGGAACATCCCGCACGCGACAACCGATTTGGCAGAAGCCATCAACCATCCTGAGACGGACACTGTTGTCATTGGATTGCCCAACAACTTACACCTGAAAGCCGTTGAACTCGCTGCAGAGGCAGGCAAAGGTATCCTCTGCACGAAACCCCTTGGCCGCACCGCCGAAGAGGCGAAAGCGATGTTAGACATCGTTGAAAACACAGGTGTGTTTGGTGGCTATCTTGAGGATTTGGTGTATCCTCCGAAAACCCTGAAAGCGTTGGAGTCTGTCCAAAATGGCGCGCTCGGCAAGATTCTGTGGGTGCGTTCCCGCGAGACACATCCCGGTCCCCATAGCGATTGGTTCTGGGATCTGGAGCAAGCAGGCGGTGGTGCTATCGTTGATATGGGATGCCACTGCATCGAGATCATCCGAAACTTCGTTGGAAAAAACAACAAACCGCTTGAGGTAATGTGTTGGGCGGATACCCTTGTGCATCCGATTGATGCCGAGGATCACGGCATCGCACTCATCCGATTTGAAAGCGGCGCGATGGGACAGTTTGAAGTCGGATGGGCGTTCCGAGGCGGTATGGATTTACGCGATGAAGTCTCTGGCAGTGAAGGAACTATCTGGCTCAACCACTGGCTCCGTACAGGGTATGAGATGTTCACGGCTGTCGGGCAAGGCGGTTATGTCGCTGAAAAAGCGGAGAGCGATACCGGTTGGCTTTTCCCTGTCGGTGATGAGGTCGCAGAACTCGGTTACCGCGATATGTTCCTCGATATGTTCAACGCAATCGACGAGGGACGCGAACCGATGGAGACCTTCTATGATGGCTACGTCGTGAACGCTATCATTGATGCCTGCTATAAATCCGCGAAATCTAAGCAGTGGGAAGCCGTTGAAATCGAAGATTGGCGGGGCACCACGGAAACTACTGATGCACAAGCAGACCAATCAGATACTGAGGAACGATATGCCCACCTCAAAGACGAACGGATGCCCGATGGCAGAATGAAACGGATCTTCAGAGACCGACAGACCGGAGAGATTATTGAACGGGTAGAGGATTGAGACCTGCTGTTAAGTTAATAGTAAGGATGCTTTCACGTTCTTTCTATATTGAATACGGGATAGTTCAAATGATTCAAATTCTACCAACTATTACACTCATACTTTGTTTGGGTGTAAGTAGTTTCGCTGCGTTTGAAGAAAATACGGTGTTGCTATATCTCTTTGATGAAGAAGTAGCCAATGAAGCGACAGACCTTTCCGAATTTAAGAATCATGGAGAGGCCACCGATACTGAATGGACAAAAGATGGAAAACGCGGTGGAGCGTTAATCTTTGATGGCGCGAACAGCCTTATTGAAGTGCCACATCACGACAGTCTTCACGCTGGCAGTGATGAGGTGACGATTGAAGCGTGGTTTAAACCGACAACATTTCCAGCTGGGCATCCACCGATTGCGAGAAAGGGTGCCGTTGGTGACAGCGGTTGGGGACTTGACACACCCGGTGGAAAAGTCCGAGGATTTATTTATAACGCACCTGGCAACTTCGCTGTTGCAGATGGTGCGACACAGATGCAATTGGACACGTGGCATCATCTCGCTATGGTCTACGATGGCAAAGAGGTCCGTGTCTATCTGGACGGTGAATTAGATGCGAAAGTCGCACGAGGAGGGGACCTACATCAAAACGAGGCTTCGGTCTGGATCGGCAAGAAGGCGATCGAAAGTATCTGGCTTGATGGTACACTTGATGAACTCCGTATTCTCAACATCGCCGTCACGCAGGAGCAGATTCGGAAGGATATGGAGGGCATCGCGTTGACTGTGGAAGTCACTGGGAAACTTACAACAACGTGGGGACGGATTAAATCTGAAGTCCGCCGTTAGCAGCTGATGGTGCATAATACATCCAGTCGTATGGAAAAATTGAGTAAGGTCTACATAAAGAGGAGGGTTTTCAAATGACTCAAATGCTGACTGTCTTTACGCTTTTGCTTTGTTTTGGACTGTGTTGTTTCGCTGCGTTTGAAGAGGAAACTGTGTTGCTATATCTCTTTGACGAAGAGACTAACGATGAAGCGACAGATCTATCTGAGTTTGAAAATCATGGAGAGATTACTGATGCCGAGTGGACAGAGGATGGAAAAATTGGTGGTGCATTGGTCTTTGATGGTGCGAGCAGCCTGATTGAAGTACCCCATCACGACAGTCTCCTTCCGGGAGGCGATGAGTTGACAATAGAAGCATGGTTCAAACCGGCTTCTTTTCCAGGCGGGCATCCAGTGATCGCGAGAAAAGGTTCCGTTGCTGAAAGCGGATGGGGATTTGATACACCGGGCGGAAAAATTCGCGGATTCGTCTATACCGCACCCGGTGCCGCTGCTGTTGCAAACGGCGCGACACCGATGGAGGTGGACACATGGCATCATCTTGCTATGGTCTATGATGGGGAAGAAATCCGTATCTATCTCGACGGTGAATTGGACGGAGAGGTCGCACGAGAAGGAGACATCAACGAGAACGAAGCCTCAGTCTGGATCGGAAAAAAAGCGAATGAGAACATTTGGCTTGATGGTGTTCTTGATGAACTCCGTATTCTTAATATTGCGATCACGGAAGAACAGATTCAGGCGGATATGGAGGATGGCATCGCGTTTGCGGTGGAAGTCACGGGGAAACTCACAACGACATGGGGACGGATTAAAGCTGAAATCCGCAATTAGCGACTGGAGATGATAATGATAGATTCAAGTTGGCTTAAATATTGTGCTACGGAAGAACAACTCAAAGCTTTCAACGACACCGGCTACCTGATTGTTGAAGATGCTATAAGTCCTGAGATGGTAGATGCCTTAGAGGAAGTCGCGGATCGGCTTGATGCCGAGGAACGCGCCAAAACCGGGCTGGCACCCCACAAGTTGTTATCGAAGTTCCGTACTGTTATTGAAGATGATATACTGCTGGAACTCCTTGATAACAAGAAAGTTTTCCCGTTACTCTGGGACATCCTCGGATGGAACATCCAACTTTACATCTCACACCTCATCATGTATCCACCAGAACCGCCCGATAAGCAGCGGATTCGCAAAGGCGCGCATTGGCATCAAGACGGCGGCAGACCTGTACCAGAGATGGAACGTCCGCACCCACGACTCTCATTGAAGGTCAGTTACTGGCTAACCGACGTTACCGATCGTGACAACGGCGCGATGCGGATTGTCCCGTGTAGCCATAAATTGGACACCCGTCCGCCAAACAGAGATAACGACCCTGATGGTGACCCAGAAGGTGCAATAGATCTGATCGTCAAACGCGGCACAGCAGTCCTCTTTGATCGACGGATGTGGCATTCACGCGGTTGGAATTTCTCCGATGTAACGCGGAAGGTTCTGTTTATGGGCTATAGTTATCGTTGGTTGCGAGGCTTGGATTACAACCTCATGCCACCGGAGCTCCTTGAGAAGTGCGACCCCATCCGACGGCAGCTCTTAGGTGACGGCGTTGATATCAAAGGTTGGTGGCAACCTACGGATGCAGATGTGCCTCTGAAAACATGGATTGCAGAGCATCGGGGGGAGGAATATCTGCGGTAGGATTTTCATATCTTTATCCATAAGAATGAGTCCTTGTGCCTCTGTATATGGGGAACACTTAGTTTCCTCATGCCTCCAATTTTGCTATCCTAACATACGAAGTGCCCTTTCAATTAGTAATCTGAGCCTTTCATCGCGATCTCTCTCTGCGAACCTTAATGCTGTCTGAAAATCTTGCTTCGCTTCTGCTTTGCGTTCTAGGTTACACTTTGCAAGTCCCCATAGGTGTCAATTTAGTAGAAATAAGGTTGTATTTCGTGTGAGAAAAATGCT
>VXXH01000617.1 GCA_009835515.1 Candidatus Poribacteria bacterium | reverse complement strand
CTATTTAATAAATGAAAGATTGGTGCTATGCGTTTACCGCCAAATCGCTTGGATTTTGCGTATCTCGGATACCTCGTCCCGTAGCACTCGCTATCGGCGGATGGTTAGGGACGCTTGTATTTTGGATCGCACCGCGATACAGAGAATTAGCGTGCGAACATCTACGGTGTAGTTTGACGCTCTCAGATGAACGCCGTGCCAGAACAATCGCTAAACAGTGCTTCCAACATCTCGGCAAGACTGTCGTAGAGTTTATGCGGTTTCCCCGTTTAGGGCGCAAGCAAATCCAGCGATACGTCACTTTTGAAGGGATCAAGCATGTCGAGCAGGCACTCGCAGAAGGAAAAGGCGCGATTATTTTAACAGGACATTTCGGGAATTGGGAACTTCTCGCCGCCAGTATTTCTGCCACAGTTGCTCCGCTGACGCCGATTGTTCGTGAGTTACGTTCTCCGCGTTTAAACGCCTTGGTCTCGCATTACCGAGAAAAAGCCGGTTATGCAACTATTGATCGGGATACAGGGATACGTCAAGCACTTCAATGCCTTAGACGCAATGAGTTACTTGGCATCGTCGCCGATGTTGATACGACTGTCAGCGGCGTTTTTGTCGATTTTTTCGGCAGGCGCGCCTACACACCGTATAGTCCGGTTGCTATTGCCCTCAAAACAGGCGCGGCAATACTACCAACGTTCATTGTCCGTCAACCCGATGGTTCGCATCGGGCAATCATTGAACCACCTTTGGCGTTGCAACGGACGAGCACAAAAGAGAAAGACCTTGTTGTCAATACACAGAAATTCACGAAAATTATTGAAGCCTATATCCGACAATATCCGGCACAATGGATTTGGATGCATCGACGGTGGAAAACACAGAATTAGCTGCATTTTCGTAGGGTTTTTTGTATCCCTACTGCTCTGTGTAACGTGTTGTAAAAGCACAGAAACGCCAGTCAGCGCGCCCGATGAATCTGTAGAAGCCGTACCAACGCAGAAACTCGACAAGTTTTCTACGCAACACACCGAGGCAGGTATCCTCAAATGGACGCTTATCGGGGACGCTTCAACATTTCACGGAAGTTATATTGAAGTGGAAAATCCGACTGTTCAGATTTTTGAAGAGGGCGTTGTTTCCATCACCTTGAATAGCGAGAAAGGCAAACAATTTCTCAATGGCACTAAGAAGGACAGTCTGCACCTGACAGGGAATGTCGTAGGGGTCAGTCAAGATGGCAAACTGTTTACTGAGGTACTCCATTGGCAGAACCTCGCAGGTAGGTTGTTTGCTCCCGATGAAGCTACAGTCGTGCGTGGAGATTCTACCTGGATCGGCACAGAAATGTTAGCGAATCCGACGCTTGAAACTGTAAAAATGAAAAATAATCGATTCAAACTTTATCCTAAAGATGAGAAAGCACATGAATACCATAAAACCTCGATTGAACCAGAGTAGGCGTGAACGTAAATCTCAGTTCCGTAAATTTTATAACTTTTGTGCGTACGCCGGTCTCCTAACACTCTTTGTCTGCTTTACCTCTCTAACGCTCAGGGCAGAGGATACGGAAACCGACGAGCGTTCTTCAGCCACTAATGGTGCGGAAACACAAACGACAGAGAAGACCGTACAAGAGGCTGCTCCTGCTGAAAATGAAGGTGTTCCAGTAGAAACAAGTAAAGAAGAAATCACCGGCACCGCAGATAGAATGGAGAGATATGATAGGGACGGTATAACAATCCTTATCGGCAATGCCAAGACGGTCCGGTATAACGCACAAGGTGTCGAGATCGGGTTTCTCAACGCTGATAAAATTACCATGAAAAGTGACCTTGAAACTGACACAACAACAGAAATTATTGCTGAGGGCAATGTAGAAATCCGAGATCAAGCTATCTTCGCGACCTGTGACCATGCTATCATGAACAACCTGACGAATACCATTACGCTCAAAGAAAACGTCGTCGTCTTACAAAACAAGGATAGACTGGAAACCAAACTTTTCACTTTCAATCGGACAACAGGTAAACAGACTGGCGAAGGTGGCGTCAAATTCAAAGTTAGTGTCACACAAGCGGCACCCGTAACCGCAGAAACGGATGAGAATTCCGAAAGCGATGAGGGGACTGACCAAGAAAAAACTGCCGTAACTGCGCCTGAGAAAACTGAAACTAAGGCTGAAGAAAATAAAACAGCCACCGATGCTGAGACAGATAATGCGGACGCGGATGCGGAAGATAAATCTGATGCGGATACTGGAAACGCTGAAGATGCGGATTCCCAAGAAGAAACGGATACAGATACTGAAAACCCCGATGACGCAGATGCTGACACTGAAACGGATGAATCCGAAAACGATTAAACAGCTCAGTTAATCATAAGCGTAGGAACACCATAGTTAGAGATCATGGCAACAGAATTACAAGCACACAGACTCGTAAAACGTTATACAAGAAACGGTCCTATTGTTGTTAATGAGGTGAGTCTATCGGTACAACAAGGCGAAGTTGTCGGGCTGCTCGGTCCCAACGGTGCTGGCAAATCGACAACGTTCTACATGGTCGTCGGATTGATTCGCCCCAATTCCGGGAGAATCACGTATGCCGAAAAAGACATCACCTTCTATCCGATGTATAAGCGGGCGCGGCTCGGCATCGGTTATCTCGCACAGGAGACATCGATTTTCCGTAAATTGACGGTTCAACAGAACATTGAGGCGATCCTTGAGGCACAAGGGATGCCCAAATCCGAACGCGGTTCTCGTATCCATGAACTGACAAACGAACTCGGCATCTCGAACCTGTTACCACGCAAGGCATACACACTATCTGGGGGTGAGTGTCGCCGGGCGGAGATAGCACGAGCCCTCGCGGCGCAACCGGATTTTATTCTCCTTGATGAACCGCTCTCTGGAATAGATCCCATTGCTGTCGCAGACATTAAGCAACTCATCTCACATTTGCGCGACCGCAACTTAGGGGTACTCATTACAGACCACAACGCTGCTGAAACGCTTGACATCGTTGACAGGGCATACATCATTGTTGATGGAAAGATTACGCTCGCTGGGACGCCTACAGAACTCGTTAACGACCCAATAGCGAGAGATCTCTATTTTGGACACAATTTCTCCTATCGGGTAGAGTAGCAACGCTGCAGCAACACCGAAAGAGACGCATGAAATGTACAAAGCGCAACTTACCCAGACCCCTCAGCTGACGCAAAAAACGTCTATCACGCCAAGGTTACAGCAAGCACTTAAAGTGCTGAATATGCCGCTGCAAGAACTCACTCATTTTATTCGCCAAGAACTTGAGCAGAACCCGTTTCTTGAACTCGAAGACGATGACGAAGTCGTACCTACCCTTGAAGAAGAATTAGACCCAACACCCGAATGGAACGAGCCTGAAGGCAATCTTGATCAGGAAGATACTGCTGTTGATATTGATTGGGAAATGGCTTTTGAGGACCGCATCTCGCTCAGTGACCGAATGAATACTAAACACGCAGACCCTGATGAACCGCCCCCAGATGTCGTATACGAGTGTTCCCTGCACGATCACCTTGCTGAGCAACTTGACCTTGCTTCCGCCGATATCATCAGTACGGAGGTGGAACACACTATTGCAGAACACATTCTCGGGAACTTGAACGACGATGGGAAACTGGAACTCAAACTGTTTCAAATCCCCTGTGAGTGCTTAACCACATTGAATGCAGGAGAGCTCTCAGCAGAATTACACACTATCATTCAAAAGGGTTTACAAGCTGCAACCGGTCATAATATCAAATTCTCAAAAACCGCTACAATCGCAAAGAAAAAGACAACGCGCGTGTCCGCCGAAAACGAAGGCGCACCTATAAACTGCACATGGCAAATCAACGATCCGGACAACAACAAGACTTATACCATCATATATGAACATACATTCGGAAATTGCAAACCCGCTCTGAATTTCTATCAACTCACGTTGGAAGATATTGCCGAAGCCGTCGGATGTGAAACGACCCTCGTTGAAACTGTGCTTCGCGAGATACAAGACAACTTCGAACCCCTCGGCATCGCACATCGAGATACGAGAGAGGCATTGCTCATTCAGATACGCAATCAGAAGCCAGAAGACATACGCACAGTCGCGGAAAACTTGGACGCAGAACTGTGGCAGTGTGAAAATTTTCAAAATAAAAAGATGTTTGTGCAATCTCTCGCACAAGAGATTATCGAAAACTACTTCGACGCTTTTCTCAATCAACAATGGCACTGCATCGCAGAGGCATTAAAAATTGACATCTTGGTGATCGATACAGTCGTCAAGTGGATAGGAAGACTGTCGCCTTATCCAGGTCGCTACTTCACCGATCCAATGACGCACTCGCTTAAGAAAAGTTCTCATGCGAACACCGTTACACCAGACGTGGAGATACAGTACCTCAACGGCAAATATCAGGCTATTTCTGTAGACAGTTATATACCCCGCTTACAGATAAATCCTTACTATCTCAACCTGATGCGAAATCGACAAGATACGCTTGATACTGAGGCAAAGGAATGGATAGAAAAACGCTATAGTGACGCCTCAAATTTGCTCAGCAGCCTCGCACAACGCGGTAGCACAATCGCCCGAGTCACCGAGGCTATCTTTGAGGTACAGACAGAATTCCTGACAAAAGGGGTCAAAAGCATTAAACCTCTAACACTCAGAACGATTGCTGAAAGAATAGGGGTCCACGA
>VXXH01000223.1 GCA_009835515.1 Candidatus Poribacteria bacterium | reverse complement strand
GAGCGGTTTCTAACCCCGATGCCGATTTCAAGTAAATCTCACCATCTAAGTCAGATAGCACGTGCCCGCGTTTCTCCTCTATACCACTGGCAACGCCTGACACCACTTCTGGGAACTCAATTTCCTGTTCCTTGCCACTACGGTTATACACCGCCCAGCCGTTGGTGAACTCGCGAATGAATAAACCTTCTCGGTTTTGGTACAGCTGTCCTTTCGTTTCATCGCCACCGACCGGGCGACCCAGCGGAGCGTCATAGAAGTTATCCCAAATATGGTCGTGGAGATGCGAATGTTTTATGCCTCGATCGTGTGTTTTCGAGTGTTCTTTCCATATATCAGAAAGATGTTCATGTTCTAGAGATAGGATTCCGCTGACGAAATTCACATAGCCGTCTGAGTGCGTTAGACCCATTGTTGTAAAAAGTCGCATCCATTGTTGGTTTCTTGGACTGTCGAGTGGCTCTGTTTTATCTGCCCAACCCTCTAAACAATTGATCTGGGGCTCCCGAAGATTCTGCTCTGACCAGAGCAAGGTGCTTTCAATCTCTGCCAAACCTGCATGAGAATAAGGGTCTATAGTTTCCATGAAAGTTCCATTTACGTAGGGTGCCGAACGTGGGATCTTGGAGCGATTGGTGTTGACGATGATCAGAAAGTCGTCTCTGACTTCATCAACTCCCTCACGGATACGCCGGAGCATTGTAATCGCTGCTTCGTGGACATCATAAGTATAGTAGGGAGCCATCTCCCTGTTGCGCCAATCATCTCGCCACACATCGAAAAAAATACCATCAAAGAGTCCGCATTTCGCAAGCGCAATCGCACGTTTCACCATATAATCTTGGTATCCGGGGTATGTGAAGTCAATAAGCAGTGTCCCATGATCTTCCGCCTGAATTATACTCCCTAATTCGTCTCGTGCCCAATAGGGCCAATCGTCTGGATACTCACCAGGGTTTGCAGCCCAATAGTTCATCGCAACAATGAAAATTGTGTTCGGGTTCAGAGAAAGTATGTTATCCCGCTGTTTCCTGGCGGTTTCAATATGCACCAAGTGTTTTAGACCTTCAGGTGTTGGAAGCCACGTCGTAGAAGTAAACAGTAGGCTACTCCAGGTCAGGTCATGATATGCCCAGGCTTCCGCCCATGTTAGTTCTGGTAAGTTGATGATTATCCCTCCCCCGAATGCTCCGAAAATTGAGGGATGCTCACGATTCTCAACTCGCTCAGAGATCGGGACACCCTCTAAGTCACAAGTTTCATCGTATCCGAATTGCATCCACTTCGATAGCGGAAGCGTAGAGAAAATATCCTTTGTAACGTTGCTTACTCTGAGGTCTTCAAGGTTGGTCAACCCCACAAGCGGCGAGAGATCTGTAATCTGATCGTTGTTAAGTGAAAGTTTTTTTAGACTTGCTAATCCCACAAGCGGCGAGAGATCCGAAATCGGATTACTCCCAAGTGAAAGGTCTTCAAGGTTTGTTAATCCCGCAAGCGGTGATAGGTCCCTAATGTGGTTGCTGCTTAATCCCAGCACTTCAAGGGTTACTAACCCCGCAAGGGGCGATAGGTCGGATATCTGGTTGACTCCCAAGTTTAAGTAGTGAATCTCTTTCAAATTCGCAAGCGGGCGAAGATCCTGTATCTGATTGTCATAGGCAATAAGAACCCGAAGGTTTACGGCGTGTTCCAATCCTGTCAGATTGGTAATGTTCATTGCACGAATATCCAAGTTTTTCATCTGCGTTATACAGGCGGGTGTAAGAAGAATATCCATAGGCATACTAAGTTTTTGTCGAACTGCTTTTCGGAGATTTGGATCCGGCATCCAGTCTTCAGCAGGAATACTCGTTGTGGCACATAGCCAAAGGTTTGCTAACCCGGCAAGGGGCGATAGGTCCGCTATCTCATTGCCGATAAGTGTAAGATTTTTTAGGTTCACCAACCCCGCAAGCGGCGAAACATCCGTAATTTGGTTGCCGCTTAATCCCAGCACTTCAAGGTTGATTAAGTCCGCAAGTGGTGATAGATCGGAAATCTCATTGTTGCCTAAATCTAAGAAAACAAGTCCCGTTAGACCCGACAAAGGAGATAGATCGCTGATCTTGTTACTATTCAGCACAAGAGACTGCAAATCAGTCGCATGCTCTAAGCCGGTAAGATCAACAATTCCCTTACTTATTCCCCGAAGACCTGTTAGGCGTAGTTGAACATACGCCTGTGTCAACGGGGTATCTGCCGGAACGCCAAGTTTTTCTCGGATCGCCTCTCGGAGCGCAGGATCCGGCATCCATTCTTCTTCATTTTCTCCATAGGCAAAAGTGTTATAGACAAATATACCCACAACGGATAAAAGTAAAAACTGAAACCCTAACGATTTACATAATTTTTCTTTCATCGTCATAAACTAATCTCCTTTTTTAAAACGCATTCGCCACAATCACTAAATCCTGAATATTCACTACACCATCATCATTGAGATCCGGTTCCGCTGCGCCAAGGGCATTCGCGACTATCACCAAGTCTTGGATATTCACAACACCATCGCCGTTGACATCCACTGTAGGAGCAGTTTCTAACCCCGATTTCGATTTCAGATAAATCTCGCCATCTAAATCAGGAAGGGTATGGGAGCGTTGGTCCTCCACCCCACTGGCAACTCCCGATACCGTTTCCGAGAATTCAATCTGCTGCTCTTTACCACTACGATTATACACCGCCCAACCGTTCGTGAACTCTCGGATAAATAAACCTTCTCGGTTCTCGTAGAGAACGCCTTTGGTTTCATCGCCACCGACAGGGCGACCGAGAGGCGCGTCATAGAAACTGTACCAGATAGGGTCTTTGAGATGAGCATGAACTACACCTTGTGCGTGTTCTTCCGAATGTCCTTGCCAAACCTCGTAAGCATGTTGATGGTTGTCTCCAGAAATTCCAAGAACATACGAAAAATATCCGTTAGAAAATGTGAGACTCATTGTGGCAAGCAATCTCATTCTCTGCTGGTTCTTTGGACTGTCAAATGATTCATTTGTCAGTGACCATCCTTCCAAGTAATTGACTTGTGGCTCCTGAAGATTCTGCTCACCCCAAAGGAGCGTACCCTCAATTTCGGGAAGTCTCTGATGATCATAGCCATCTATCGTTTCCATGAACATTCCATTGATGTAAGGTGCGGATCGTGGAACTTTGGTTTTATTTGAGTTAACGAGTATCAAAAAATCATCTCCAACAGCTTCACGGATCCGCCGCAGCATTGTAATCGCTGCTTCACTGACATCGTATGTATAATAGGGAGCTAACTCATTGACACGCCATTCGTCTTGCCACCAATCGAATAAAATGCCATCAAAGAGTCCGCATTTCGCAAATTGAATTGCTTGTCTGATCAGATAATCCTGGTATTCGGGGTATGTGAAGTCAATAAGAGGATTCGGACCGATTTCAATTCTGTTCCCTGATTCATCCCTCAACCAATAGGGCCAATCTTCAGGATACTCACCGGGGTTTGCTCCCTGATAGTTCATCGTAACAATGAAAATCATGTTTGGATTCAGGGAGCGCAGGTAATCCCACTCGTTCTTTGCGGTTTCAACATGCAGAAAAGTTCTGAGACCTTCAGGGGTTGGAAGCCACCTCATTTCAAACAACTGGCTACTCCCGAATAAGTCCTGATATACTAAGCGTTCCGACCAAGATAGGCTTGGCAAGTTGATGACAGGCCCAAATAGAGTGGCAACCGAAGGATAATCGCGATTCTCAATCCTTTCTGAAATAGAAGAGGAGTGCTCGAAGTCACAAGTTTCATCGTATCCGAATTGCATCCACTTTGATAGGGGTAGTGTAGAGAAAACGTCCTTCGTAACGTTCCTCACCCTGAGGTTTTCAAGGTTTGCCAACCCCGCAAGCGGCGAGAGATCTGTAATCTGATCGCTGTTAAGTAAAAGTTTTTTTAGGCTTGTTAACCCCGCAAGCGGCGAGAGATCCGAAATCGGATTACTCTCAAGTGAAAGATCTTCAAGGTTTGTTAATCCTGCAAGCGGTGATAGGTCCCTAATTGGGTTGCCGCTTAATCCCAGCACTTCAAGTCTGACTAACCCCGCAAGGGGCGATAGGTCGGATATCTGATTGACTCCCAAGTTTAAGTAATGCATCTCTTTCAAATTCGCAAGCGGGCGAAGATCCTGTATCTGATTGTCATAGGCAACAAGAGTGTGAAGGTTTACTGCATGTTCCAATCCCTTCAAACTTGTGATGTTCATTGCCCGAATGTCCAATCTGTCCATACGCGTTATACTCGGGGGAGTGAGAGGCGTATTCTCGGGAATACCAATTCCCTGTTGAATAAGTCTTTCTCGGACAGCCTCTCGAAGCGCAGGATCCGGCATCCATTCCTCTGCATCTTCTGCATAGACGGAAGTATTGTAGACAAATATCCCTACAACGGATAAAATCAAAAACTGAAGTCCTAACGATTTACATAATTTTTCTTTCATCGTCATAAACTAATCTCCTTTCTTAAAACGCATTCGCCATAATAATTGAATCCTGGATATTTAGCGCAAGTTGCCACTTTTCTATCTACATAACGCCAGTTTGAAAAAAAGTATTAGAAACCGAAGCGGACGCAAATTGCACAAAAAACGATATATTCCACTGGAAAAGTCGATATTTTAGCCATTAAACCCCCTAAATCCCCCTTATCAGGGGGACTTTAAGAGGAAACGCGCT
>VXXH01000759.1 GCA_009835515.1 Candidatus Poribacteria bacterium | reverse complement strand
CTCTTCACCCGTCTCGGTTTCAACAGATTTTTGCAGCGGTTGAAACAGTTTTGTGATGGGATAATTAAAAACTCTCCCAAGGAATCCGGTACTGATTTTTGCCAGTCTAAACGCGAAGCCAATCCCAATAACCATAACAATAAGAAGTAGCAGGGCGAGTAATCGGTTGGTTAGATATTGTGGTATCCTAACCCGGTTGAAAAAGTGCCGGAACCATCGGTGCAAATAGCCTGTACCTATTAGGACGACTATTAAAGTTAGGATAAACGTAGCGATTTGCTGAACTGTTATCTCTTCGCCTAAAATGTTTATAGAATTTTGAAGGAAATCTGTAATCTGTTGAATTAATTGATCCATGTTATACTATCTAACTCGTTGTGAAGTGTTAGCAAAAACGTTTGCAGACGGATATTGCGGTGGCGGTGCTTGTTCACCTTTCGGTGTTAATTGAGTTTCGTTTCGTATATATGCGAACTGAATTGTGCTTTCGCGGTTAAACTGTTTAAAAATCCCTTCAACGATTAACGTTGAAATTTCTTGTCGTTTGACAGCAAGTACCCGGTATCTTAATTTGGCGACCACACCTGAAGGAATAAATTCAAATAGCACATAAGGCGATTCACCGATCTCTTTACATATATCCGATGTAATTTGGGTCGCTCGTTCACACAGAATCTGCTCGGCACGCGTTATGTCCGAACGATAGGTTAATCGAATGATAATCTCATCAAGAATATATTTTTCGTCTCGTGTGTAGTTAATGACATTCCATCGAAAAAGGTGTTGGTTTGGAATCATAACGCTGCGTCCAGACTTTTCCTCGCCACCGATGGTCCCCCCGACCTGATCCAACTGTGTGTACATAACCGATATGTTCCGCACATCACCAATCGTTTCACCTAAGATCACACGGTCCCCAATCTTGTAAGGTTTTTTTAGAATAACTAAGAGCCATGCCGCTAAATTGGTAATTGGGTTTCGGAGCCCCCATCCCAATAGCGTCATCATAAAAGTGAGCGATATCCCAAGCAATCCAATGGTATCTGAAAAGAGAAAAATGATAACCGCACCTATCGAGAACATAAACACATAACGCCAGAGAAAAAAGAATCGGTCAGCATTTTCTGGCTTATAGGCGCGTGCATCAGTAAACTTCCGCATTTGGGATGTCAAGCGGAAGTAGACGATGACCGTTCCAATCACCACCAAAACCATTGATACCACAGAGGCGTACTTAAAATTCAGAAGAGCGTTCCAGATTTCCGAAAACATGATTAATCCTGACTACGCACAGCAGTGCCCAAAGGCAATACCGAAGTGTTTTGTGGTAACGTTGACGAGTCCTTCCAAGAGTAGATAACCTCTGAATGTGCATAGCAAAATTCGACACTATCGCTCTCAGAAAACTGGTGGAAGATAATTTTGACGATATCGCTCAGACTTTTCGCTCTATCCACGGGACGGGTTTTGTAGCGCAACCGCATCATCACACCTGCGTCAAACAATTCCGCACGAATAAACGGCTCTTCTCCAACCTCTTTGATAACGTCGGCTGTGACCTCCTGCGCTGCACTGACCAGAATCTGCTCTGCTTCTGCCCAGTTTGATTCAAATGTAATCCGAACAGGGACCTCAACGAGGATATACTCTTCTTCCAAAGTATAATTTGTAATTGTCTGTCCAAACAGAATCGCATTCGGAATAAGGATACCGCGTCCGGAGCGTTCTTCACTGGATACTGTTCCACCGACTTGATTAAGGATAACATGCGTTAAAGTAATGTCCATGACATCCCCAGTAATGCCAGCGATAATAACACGATCTCCAATCTTAAAGGGGCGTTTTAGGATGAGCATTAACCATGCAGCAATCCCCGTGACAGGTGCTTGCAACGACCAACCTAAGACCATACCGAGGAACCCCGCTGAGATACCGAGCGTTTTCAGGGATCCACTCAGGCTGATAATACCAAAAATGGCAATGATAGCTGTCCAGATATAACCCCATACCGCCATGAAATTTTGGGCATTTGTTTCCAATTGGGCATGCTGGTAAACGTATCGTTTGACGAAATATCCCAAAACCGCTTTGAGAATAAGTAAAGTTACTATTGTGACAATGGCTAAAATAATTCCCCTAAAGGGTGAATTGATGATAGCATCAATTGTGGATCCTAACCACTCTATGAACTCAATAAACATTTTCCTCCACCTTTTACTATTGGTTTAGCAAACCGATATGTATACCTTGCTAATCAATCGATATCTGCTCAATTGAGTGGACAAACAAAACATCATTCGCGCCTTTGTAAGATCGCAATGTTTGTGCCAAGTTATCAGAAACGAGGTTTTCAGCCGTTAAACCGACTACAGTCAAGTCAGCTTGTTCGGAGCGGTGTGAGACCTCTTCCTCTAAAGCCTCCTTGCTGTCGTATGACACAGAAGTGACGTTTTGCATTGAGATCGGGAGTCTACCTTCCTGCATTAGGGTCGAAAGTTTATTTGCCTCGCGTTCCGCGTCCCTGGAATCGGAGCAGACGAAGAGCCGGATTTCGGCACGTTTCCAATCTGGATGCCCGACAATTATATACGCCAGCAAAAGCATCATCGGCGCATTCGTCAAGCTGTCCTCAGTTACCCAAACATGGATAGAAGATTTGTAGCCGAAACGGTATCCTGTTGACCGTAGGATTAGGACGTTGAAGAGTGAATTCGCAGCGAGTTGAGACCCTTGCACCACCTCGTCAATCTCATCAGAATTCTCTCGGTCAAACTCAAGCAAAATACAGTTATTCGGCAAGCCAGAAATGCCTGGCATCTGCAGTATTTGTGCTAGTGCGAGTTGGAATGTCGGAGAAATTAGAGAATCAACAAAAACACCTGCTCTACTGACCTCAGTCCGTTTAATTAAGCCATCAACTTTGAGACGTGCTTGGATTTCACCAGAAAACGAGTAGTCGCCGTGAAAGAGTCGGATAAAATGACCGAACCCGTGTCTGTGGCAGATCCAGCGAAGAAGATCGAAATGCCCGAGCCGCCGTTCCCCAAACCGAGTCACTGCGACAATGGAAGGGCGCCAGCCGCCTTCAGATGAAATGACCCGACTTTTTTGCAAGGTCGTCTGTAGCCACCGGGTTAACTGAAACATCGCTCCTTGGAAGATGGCTGCTAAGTCGCGTTGCCCGCGGTGCCCGCGTCGGAGACCGAGATAGACTATCGCCATAAGCACAATTGAGATAAACGCGTATAGCGCGCTTATCTGGATCATCAACACACCACACATCACTGTCCCAACAAGCGACACGTACCAGCGAGAATGGAATGTCGGTCGGTAGGACGGATTGCTTGCGAAATGCTCTAAAAACGAGACTGCACAGAGTGCACCATAGGTTACCATGAAGAACATTGTCAAAATCTGTGCGATAAAATCCAACTCACCGATGGCTACAAACACGATCGCTATTATACCGGACACGAGTGTAGCGTATATCGGCTCTTGTGTCTCTCGGACCCCCATTCCCATGAGGCGATTTAGTTTAGGGATCGGGAGTACATTGTCACGACCGAGCATCTGGAGTGTCCTTGGAGCCACCATGATCGAACCGAGCGCAGAGGACAGGGCGGCTGCACCTAAACCGATATAGATTGAGGGACCCCATAGAGCGATCTTTGACATGATGAACTGGTCCTCAGCAAGGGCTTCAGGGGAGGCGCTCTGCGCGAGTTTGATAGCGACAATCACATATACGACCATGCCAACGAGTGTCGCGCTGATTGTACCCAGCGGTATACTCCGCCGCGGGTTCTCTAAATCTCCCGATAGTCCCAAACCCGCAATCATACCAGTGAAGGCGGGAAAGCATATTGCGAAAACCGTCCCGAAACTATCTGGATTCTGAACGACTGCTGTAAGATTAATCCCAACAGAGCGAACTTCTTCCGGCGGTTGTCCTTCCGCTAACTGGTAGGGGGCATCACCCAACAAGAATGCGGCAATTGATGCAGCCAAAAGGATGCATACTGCCCATAAAACTCGGACACCTACGCCAGCCCCTTTCGTCAACATGAGTATAATCATTAGTATAGTGGCAGGAAGGCTTATTACACGCAGGTCCAGCTGCCACTCATACATAGTCGCAAGGAATTCGTAAACAGGTTTAAAAGCTTCCGCGAACGCGACGATATAGAAAGCAACTGAAATCGCTTGGGAAATATACAGGGCAACGCCTATCGTGCCTCCGATACTTTCACCGAAGGAGCGGCTGACAATGTAATACGCACCGCCACCCGCTACACGACGGTTCGTCGCAATTTCGGATACCGCCAAGACTGTCGGAATCGTCACTAAATGCCCAAGCATGATCACCATTAGGCTGCCCCAGAGGCCAACGTTGGCGACAGCGTAACCGAACCGCAAGAAAAGAATCGCTCCAAGGATAGTGCTAATCGAGGCAAGGAACACAGGGGCGGTGCCGAAGCCGTGCCCTTGTTGGGGGGCTGAGGTATTGATACCGCGTTCAGATCCGGTTTGTTGTCCAGGGTTTGAAGACATCACCAGTTTTCCTTTCGTTTAGTAAAATTTCCACAGATAGTTACACAAGGGCACTGACACCTTAAAAGTGGATGATATACGTTATGAGATGACTTGCGATGCTGGTTATCGCGCATCAAAGGACACGCTTATGCAGCTACAATGTAATTCGCACAAGTATTTATCTATATTGCGAATTAC
>VXXH01000288.1 GCA_009835515.1 Candidatus Poribacteria bacterium | reverse complement strand
GTTCGGTTTCCTAACCGAACCTACACAGAGTGTCCTATTAATTCTAAACTTTACTATAAACTTCTTGGAACCTCGCCTACAGAGGAAATGATACACTGCTCCTAAGCAATTGAGAATACACGGATGTCATACTACGAGACTTTTCTTCTATTTTTAGCTCTTATCTTCTGTGGGTATGCAAGTTACACCGATCTGAAGACACAGAAGATCCGCAACATTTGTTCGTTAGGGCTCCTTTATGCCGGGATATTGAGCCAATTGATGTCATGGTATCTCGGCACGACAACGCCGCTCTATATCTTGGGGCTTTTCTTTGGGAGCGGGCTTATCGCCTTCGCGCTCTATTGGTTCGGTATCTTCTCACCGGGTGATTCCAAACTCTTTTGGGGATTGGGTCTGATTTTACCGTTATCGCTTTTCAAAGGCTTGAGCGGTAGCCTGAGCTTTCCACCGTTAATTCTCGCGCTGAATATCGTCATTCCGTATTCGGTAGGGTTGCTCACGTATCTGTTCTTCAAATTTGCATTGATGCCAAACAAGTTAGCATTTCTCCGCAGTTCTGTGATGTCAAACTTTCAGATCGCAGCACTCCTTGAGAAACTTTTTAATCTGCTTTTCTTCATCGGTATCGCAACCGCGCTGACATCCCTGTTGGAGCTGCTGGACTGGCAACCTGACCGATTTGTCCGTCTACTTTTGGTCTTAACGGTTTTCATTTTAATACAGAAGATGCTGGCACCGGTTCCGAAAACGCCGGTGTATTATGTGATTGTCGGGTTCGCGTGGGTCTGGCTCTCAGTTCGCTCAGCACCGTCTGTGCCAGTGTTTCTGTTAGGCTTTGCTTTTTTCTCAGGATTGTATCTCCTCGTTTTTGTTATTGCCAAGCAGTTGGTCCTCGGTTTAGCGAGTATCGCGTTAGATAATGCTGTTGATGTGAAGGGGCTGCGAGTTGGTATGATTCCTGCGGAACAGATTGTTCGGGTGACAGAACCGGATGGCAGTGCGCGTTACGAAAAAAAACAGGTTGCGTTTTCAAGTGGTCAGGACGACAACATTGTCGTTTCGCCGAATCCTGCCGGGCTTGATGCCGAGGAGATCGAGCACTTACGAGACCTTGCGGCATCGGGTGCGCTTGCGAAATTTAAGAACCAGATAAAGATTCAACCTTCTATTCGCTTCGCACCGGTGATCTCTTTCGGTGCCTTGCTCACGATTTTTTGCCAAGGACCGTTTTATCTGAAACTGATGCAGCTATTTTAATAGTTATCAGTTATCGGTTCGGTTTTTCTGCGAAAAACCTTTCAGTTTTCAGTTAAGAGGTTTTCGTTTAGCAGAACCCTCTTGTAACTGATAACTGATAACTGATAACTGACAACTATTCTCACACGAAAGGATTACGAATCAAAACATTTTGATTTTATTTTTTATGAAACGTGCAATTTTAGTTCTAATAGTTTTGACGCTGGGAGTGACATTACCACCACTTTATTCACAATGGGCAGAGTCTCAAAGGATTAAAAAGATACAAGCAGTAAAACAGCAGGCGCGTCCGGTTGTCGGGGAGCGGTTGGAGACGGTCCTGTCTGGATTTGAAAGCGGCGAACCGCCTTCTGTAGTGATCTTGTATACCGGTGGGACGCGGAGCCACCTGGAGCCGTGTGGGTGTTATCAAGAGCAGTCCGGCGGATTGCCGAGACGTGCCTATGTTGTGGCGCAATTTCGGAAGCGTGGATTCCAGACGCTTTTGGTTGATACTGGAAACATTTTTGATGGCGAGGCGGAAATAGATGCCCGCCGCTGTGAAACGAATATGAAGGCATTGGCAGCGATGGGGTACTCGGCCGTGGCACTCAGTGAATCAGATATTGCATACAATGATGCCTATCTGACCCGTCAACGCGCTGCTGCAACTTTCCCGTTTTTAGCACCTGAGGTTAGGAGCAACGATTTCACGCAGCCGTTTGTCGTTGAACAAGTTGGAAAACACAGCGTCGCTTTTGTTGTAGGTGAAGCCTGCGAGGAAATCGTATCGCTGTCAGATATTGTTGTGGCTTTAGGGGATCCCAAGAACCCTGAACATATTGATGTTGTGATTTACCCAGACGAGATCGAACCAATGGGCACTGAAGGTGGACCACTTTACCTCGGTTGTAAATCTGAAGGTAAGACATTGGGCGTGTTGGCACTCTGGATAGATTCAAACGCGCAGGTGGCGCGCCACTATGCAACGGAGGTGGCATTGACACCGGAAGTCGGTGAATCTGAAACTGTCCGTCAACTGCTCACGGATTTCTATCGAGAGATGGCATCTGAAAACCCGTCGCAGGATTCGCGGCTTTTTGCCAAGCAACTTTTAGAACAGCAGCAGGAAAACGGATATGCCTCGGCAACAGCCTGCCAGCGATGCCATGAGCAGGAATATCTGCAATGGTCCGCCACGCGCCACGCCTTCGCCTACGAGACTCTTCTGAAAAAGGAGCGGTACTTCGACGCAGGGTGTGTCTCCTGCCATACGACTGGGTTTGGGTATTCAACAGGGTTTCAGATCGGCGACTCAGATTCAGCACTCGAAGGGGTGCAGTGCGAAACCTGCCACGGGCCCGGCAAGCAACACGTCGGCAACCCGAAAAAGAGCAATATCCGCAATGGCGCCGATACATCCCTCTGTTTGCAATGCCACGACACAAAACATTCGCCCGGTTTCTCTGGGGTGGTCGCACTGCATACCAAGGATGTTGATCACAGCCTCGCACCGATGAACTTAGAGGAACTCTTAGCGTCTCGCGTCGCACGGATGGGGAAACCGACGCTGGAACTGTTTGTGATGAGTCATTGCCCGTACGGGGTTCAGGCGGAAGAAAAGATTATTCCGATTGTGAAAAAATTTGGCGACGCTATTGATTTCAAGCTGCAGTTTATCGCACACGAGAAGATGGCACCCGCCTCGCAAAATATATCACCGTTTACGAGTCTGCACGGCTACCCCGAAGTCGCAGAGGATATCCGGCAGCTGCTGATCGCGCAAGAATATCCAAATCGGTATCTTGACTATATTTTATGTCGCGGCAAGAAACTGGACAAAAGCTGGGAGGACTGCGCACAGAAACTCGGTATTGACGTGGCAAAGATTCAAGCGTTGTTTGATGCACCGGAAGCAGAGCAGCTTTTCCGTGAAAATATTGCGCGTGCTGCCGATTTACGGATTAAAGCGTCTCCAACGATTTTGGTGGATGGGCATAAATTTCGAGCAAATCAATTATTGCGGGAGAGTGGAACACCCTGCGAATAAAGGAGGTTACACGCCCCTAAATGGAGTTTTATGATGAATCCTGACATCTTCCGAGCTTATGATATTCGTGGTATTTTTGGCGTGGATTTTGAACCAAAAGACTTTTATCGCATTGCGTGTGCGTATGCCAACTGTTTTCAACCAAAGACCGTTGCATTGGGGCATGATGTTCGTGAAAGTTCGCCGCAGTTGTGGCGACAGGTTGCAAACGGTTTACAAGATAGCGGTGCTGAGGTGATTAACCTTGGGCAGATTTCGACGGATATGCTCTATTTCAGTGTCGCACACTATAAAACAGATGGCGGTATTGTAATTTCGGCATCACATAACCCTGCTGTATATAACGGTATGAAACTGGTTCGCCGACATGCCGCGCCGATCTCCGCGGACACTGGACTCCTTGATCTGCGAGATGCCATTGTAAATGGACCCTCATTTAAGAAACGAAATGGACGCCACTGTGCTACCTTTCAATCTTCTCAATTTCTGAACGCCTATTTAGCGCATCTTCGTTCATTTGCTGATTTGGAACGGTTATTGAGAAAACGGATCGTTATCAACGCCAATGGTGGACTCGCCGGGCAGATTGCTGAACGCCTATTAGCAGACACACCGATTCAGGTATGTAGGCGTTTGTTTGTAGATCCCGATGGGAGCTTCGCAAAGATTCCTGGTGGTAGACCCGATCCGCTGAGACCAGAGAACCGTGAGTTAACCGCAGCGGCGGTTAGGCAAACAGGCGCGGACTTGGCGGTGGCATGGGATGCCGATGCCGATCGATGCTTTTTCTTTGATGAGATGGGAACGTTTGTTGAAGGGTGTTATATCACGGCACTACTCGCAGAACGCATCCTGCCGGAGAGAGGTGGCGGTGGGGTCATCTTTGATCCGAGAGCGGTGTGGGCGGTAGAGCATGCTGTCATCTCTGCGAACGGCATCCCGATTCTCAACCGGTGTGGGCACTCGTTCATCAAAGCGCGTATGCGAAAAACAGATGCTCTTTTCGCCGGAGAGGCGAGCGGACACTATTACTTCCGAGACAATTTCTATGCCGACAACGGGATGATTCCATTTCTACTCCTGCTTGAATATCTCAGTATAAATGGAATATCGTTAACTGAAACCGTGAATCCTTTGCGAGCGGCATATCCGGTTTCCGGTGAAATCAACTACTCTTTTGAAACACGTTCTCAGATACCGGATGCACTGGATGTCATTAGCGATGCGATACACGCTTGGGGCGATCCGCGTCTTGAAGCACCCATTGATGGTTTATCTGTCAGATTTCTATCGGGTTCTGGCAGTTGGCGATTTAATCTCCGGGAATCCAATACAGAACCGCTGCTGCGGTTGAATGTTGAAGCGATTGGAGACGAGAGTCTTCTGATTGAAAAGACGATAAGAATCAGTGAGAAACTTGAGAGCATCGGAGGCAAACGAGACACGAAATTCCGC
>VXXH01000530.1 GCA_009835515.1 Candidatus Poribacteria bacterium | reverse complement strand
TCTGATAACTGAAAACTAATAAATTGACATTTCACGTAAATTCGTGTAAATTTAGAGAAACGATAGAAGAAAGGAGAGCACAAGATGCAAGAAAAACGATACTTCACACTCGAAGAAGCCAACGCATGTATCCCCGAATTAGTTGATGAGATTTCACAGTTAAGAGCCATAAGAAACCTACTCGCAGGATTACATGCAGAAATCACGCCACTCTTAGAGGTAGTCTCCTCTAACGGTGGCAGTAAGCACACCCCCGCGCTCCTTAAAGCGACTGCCGACTTTGAGGAAATTTTGGAACGGATCGCGGCGCGCGGCTGCCATCTGAAAGGGCTTGACCCCGGATTGGTCGATTTCCCACACCTCCGCGAGGGTCGCGAGGTCTATCTCTGCTGGCGCATCAACGAAAACGAGATCCGCTACTGGCACGAAATTGATGGCGGATTTGAGGGACGACAACGACTGTAGCGACTGGATAACCCAACGCCTACATCCTAAAAAAATGGTTCGTCGGACCGTGTCCATGTCCGATATCCAAAGCGTGCTGAATAGCACCTGTAATATACGCCTTCGCTGTCCTGACAGCCTCCATTAAATCTTGGTTGCCGTGCGCCAGTTGTGTCGCAATCGCCGCCGAGTAGGTGCAGCCTGTGCCGTGCGTGTTTTCCGTTTCAACGCGTTCCGCTTGAAAAAAAGACCACTCGCCGTTGCAATAAAGCACATCCGTTGCGTCGTCTCCGATAAGGTGTCCACCTTTGACGAGAACGGCGTGACAACCGAGCTCCGCAATCGCTTTCGCAGCCCTTTTCGCGTCATCTATGCTTTGGATCTCCTGTTCTGCAAGCAATTCCGCCTCGTAGACATTAGGTGTAATCACCGTCGCCAGCGGAATCAACGCCGTTTTGAGGCTATCAATCGCTTCCGCTTTCAACAGTGGAAACTTGCTTTTGGAGATCATCACCGGATCAACGACGATAGCAGGCGGTGTATATTCTTTCAATTTCCCAGCGACCGCCGCAACAATCTCCGACGAGGAGAGCATTCCTGTTTTGACACTGGCGACATCAAAATCCGTGAAGACCGCGTCCAATTGCGCCTCAATCAGCGAAATCGGTAAATCAAACGCGTCGGTCACTGCCACCGTATTCTGTGCGGTAACGGAGGTAATCGCGGACATCGCAAAGCCACCATTCGCGGAAATCGCCTTGATATCCGCTTGTATACCGGCACCTCCGCCTGAATCTGAGCCTGCAATCGTTAAAATCTGTTTCATTTTTTTGCCTGCTAACATAAAACATCAAGATAGCGTCTTGCCTGTTCTCCCGCATTTGCCGGAGACATAACACCTGACATCACAGCCACACCAAAAGCACCCGCAGCCAAGCATTCATCAACCCGATCCGGTGTAATCCCACCCAATGCGAAGACCGGCAATTTAACACTTTCTGCCATCTCTGCCAAGTGTTCTACGCCAACAACGGGACCGTACCCCGGTTTACTTGCTGTCCGATAGATAGGACTATAGGTTAAAAAATCCGCACCTTCCGCCTCTCGTTTTTGCGCCGCATCAAGACTGTGCACCGAGCATCCGACATAGAGGCTGTTACCTGTTCGCGCTTTTACCGTCTCTACCGATTCTGCATTCGCTGGCAGATGCACGCCTGCTGCACCGACTTCGAGTGCAACGCGCGTGCTTGTGTTGATGAAAAGTTTTGCCTTATAATTTCGACACAACTCAGCGATCGGTTGTGCCAGTCCGATCAACTCGGTATCGTCTAAATCCTTCTCACGCAATTGGATGGCGGTGACACCGGCATCTAACAACTCCGAGACGACATCGGCTAACGGGGTGGGTGCGCATCGGTGTCTGTCGGTAATAACATACAACCTAAAACCCACTTTTTAATTTTCCTTGCGGTTAAGAAAGTTGAAAGTGTTCTAAAGTTTGAAAGTGCCTAAAGTTATGAAACACCAAGGGTTTCCCTCTTTCAACTTTAGCTCACTTTAGCACACTTCACGACTTCTAAACTTCTTTTCGGAGGCGCGCAGCAAACGCGCCATCAACGCCATGTTCATGTGGAAATGTCTGAACAAAACCTTGTGGTGTTATCACACTTGGTGGAATATCGGGCAGAAAATCTTTAGCATTTTCTATCGTCCACATCGGAAAATCTGCCAAAAATCGCTGGACGACCTTTTCGTTTTCGATCGGTTCAATGCTACAGGTACTGTAAACGAGGATGCCCCCGGGTTTGATGTGTCGCGCTGCATTTTTTAGCAGGTTATATTGTATTTCACTGAGGGCGCGAAGCTGTTCAAGCGTTTTATTCCATCGGATGTCAGGATGCCGCCGGAGTGTCCCGAACCCTGAACACGGTGCGTCGATTAGCACGGCATCTGCAGTTTTCATAAAACTCAGGTCGGCTTTTGCCGCGTCCAGCACTCGTGTTTTAACGTTATATGCCCCGATACGTCGGCAATTTTTTTCTAACACGGCGACTTTTTCGGCTGAGGCATCCACGGCGATAATTTTTCCGGCATTGCCCATGAGATGTGCGAGATGTGTTGTCTTACCGCCGGGTGCAGCGCACAGATCCACGATGTATTCCGCCTTCTCTGGTGAGAGTAGGCGCGCCACTAACATTGCGCTCTCATCTTGAGCATAGATATCCGCTCGATTGAGGATATCCTTTAACGTCTGCTCGCCAGCAGTATCAAAAGCGGTGATAGCCCGGCTTTCAAGGACCACGCCATCGGGCACTATTTTGGAGGCAGTCGCGGCGATACCGCTTGCTGCTAACGATTCGCAAACTTCTTCACGTTTTGTCAGGAGGGTATTCACACGGAGTGCAAGCGGCGCGATCTGGTTGCTGGCACGACAGAACGCCAACGTCCACGCAACGCCACGTGTCTCAAGCCATCGCTTCACTAACCACGTCGGATAGGATAACGAAAAAGCAATATGTTCGGTGGGGTTCGCATCAAGCAGTGGATAGGTGAGTGTCGCGCCCTCGCGTTGCACGGAACGGAGGACTGCGTTGATAAACCCCGCGGTTTTCCGTCCTCTATTGCGGCGCTGGTGAGAAGTCGCGAGTTGGACGGTTTCAAAAATAGCGGCGTGTGCGGGTATACCGTCAAGGTGTAGCAGCTGAAACGCGCCGAGTCGCAGGATATTGCGATGGCGCGCGTCCAATTGAAATCGCGGATTGATAAACCGATCCAGCACCCAATCCAACTGTTTCTGCCATCGGATAACGCCGTAGACGAGTCCATTAATGAAGCGGCGTTCGCGTCCTTCAACAGCGTGCCGTCCGAATGCGCTGTCAACGACAGATGCGATTGACGTGCTGCTATGGGAGAGGGTTAGTAAGCATTCTAAGGCGACTTCGCGGGCGTTCATATTTTTTTAACTTTCGCAAGGCGTGTAATAACACGAAACGTCTAAAAGCAGCCCTCGCCTTCGAATCGCCTGCTGCCGCTGTTGCAGGCTTGTTATCCTTTTCGATTTTTAAATAGCAAGCCGAAATTACGCTG
The DNA here is from genome assembly GCA_009835515.1 of Candidatus Poribacteria bacterium. Lineage (GTDB taxonomy): Bacteria > Poribacteria > WGA-4E > WGA-4E > WGA-3G > WGA-3G. The sequence continues at coordinate 1,223 of VXXH01000530.1, read as the reverse complement.
CTGCCGCGGTGAGAGTATGCAACTTACGGGTGAGCCGAGACTTCTGACGATTTGCTGTCCCTTTTTTAATAACACCTTTACTTGCAGCTCTATCCAAGAGGCTTGTTACAGTTTTGCACAACTCTTGTGCCTGATCAACATTACCTTCCTCAAGTGCGGTTTCTGTCTGTTTAAGCACTGTTCGCAGTGTCGCTTTACGGTAGCGGTTGCGTATCTGCTTCGCTTTATCCGCACGTGCATGTTTCTTTGCAGATTGTCGATGCAAAATTCTGACTCCTTTTTGAGAATTTGTCCGTTCAATAGTTGAAGTGTTGAATATCTTTTTTCAATAGGTCTACTTAATGATACCACAAAATATCGGGTTTGTCTACATTTTTTTACCAGACGCCATCGACTTCACCTTGCCATCGGCGGTATCCACCTTTTCGCTTCAGCCGACTTTACTAAATCGCGCAAGGTCAGTGATGTTTCAGAACCGTAATTGTCAAATCTTTCCTTGTCAAATATCCAGTAGTAGAACATAACATATATCTCAAATGGGTTGCATCCCTCCGTACCGAAATATTCCGAAGCGTCAATCTCACACATATTTTGGATCTCAAATTCTTCGCAAAACGCCTCAAGGAGTTCATAGCCATCGTCACCGGCTATCCCTAAGTCGTTCGCCAACAGCGTGTTTGGATTGAGTTTTTCCGCTGATGTAGACCAGAATTCCGCGACGAAAGTTTTGACGCGAGCATAAAGCTCAGGATTTAGTTCGTCTTGAGGCTCTTCTATCAGAGAACTCCCACAGCGCGGACATCTTAGAACCTTTTTTCTGATCGCTTTTGAACAGTGAGGGCATTCCATTAACGAGAAAAGCGCGTAGAAAAGCCGAGTCGCCACATACAAAACAGCAGAAATAACCACAAACAAAACATTAAGAATAAGCGTAACACCGACAAATATCAGCAACACACCGAAAACAACAAGAATAACAGACTTAACAAATTCCATTTGTATCTCTACTCCATTATTTGTGCTGGTTTGCGTTGGCTTATCTCTATTGCTTTTTAAGCAAACGTTTCACCTCAGCCTTGTAGGGCGTGTTGGAGTAGTCCTTCAGGAGCCGCGTAAATGCCAATCGTGCGGCGGCTTCTTCTCCGAGTTCGAGATATGTTTTCCCCAACCCATATAGGACCTCAGGTCCAATATAGGGCCGTCCCTTCTGAAAATAGGTATTA
>VXXH01000784.1 GCA_009835515.1 Candidatus Poribacteria bacterium | reverse complement strand
AACGTCTGAAACATTGCAAGGTTGCATACCATCATCCTTTATCCTCAACTTCCAATCTATGGAAAGGAATAATAACCATGTATCCGCTTTCTGAACGAGTTAATGAAATTCGCAATTTAACCGAGATTGATAACTACCGCAAGGAACATTTGTTACGACGAAATATGACCAAGTGGCTTATGCTTGGTAGTTGTATGAATACCATTGAGATTACTGAAAAAGGTCTAGAAAGTTTTCTTACAGAAGATACAGATAGTTCTGGGACAGGAAAGAATTATTTGCGAATATCTGGTGCTTTGCAGATACTGGTTACGCAGCAAGAGGCTGTCAAAAATCTACATAATGCACTCGATATTAAGCTCCCCAAAGATTCATCAATAAAGAAAGTAGTAGAAAATATCCAGCGTATTCGTGTTTCCGCTACAGGGCACCCTACAGATATAAAGATAGGGAAAAAAGAAAAAGCATTTGGTTACATTAATGGCAGAAACTTTGGTCCCCAAGGGTTTGAATTATTTACAGACTATCCCGAAGGAGATCCGCGCTTTAAGCATGCACCCGAAAAAGATCTGCGCTATCAGCATGAATATGTAGACATTCCGCATTTGATCGCTACCCAAAAAGATATTCTTATTGGTGTTCTGGACAAGGTAATTGAAACCCTAAGGGAGGAAGAAATAGCACATAGAAAGAAATTTACTGGTGAAAAGTTAACCAAAGTCTTACAGATTACAGACCCCTTTTTTTCATATATTTGTGAGGCAGCTACTTTACCAAATTCGATTCATATTCAGGGTGTGGATAGTTATGTTGACGGGATTTTAGAGTCTATTGAAAAGTTTAAACGTGAAGTAAAAGACCGAGAAGAACCAGACCATACATTTTCTTGGAGGTACGAATACCTTGAGAACGCCCTGCAACGTGTTAAGGACTGCTTTCATAAGGTCAATGGTACACATTTTAACAAAAAAAATGCCTACGCTTTCGCAAGATTTGCCCAGCAAGAAGTAAAGGAGTTAAAAGAAATTGCGAAAGAAATAGATGAAAGGTATGCTGCAGCTGTGTAGGACACCTGATCTGTGGAAAACGGCACTCTATCGCTACTCTCTACAACAAATATAAACAGTGAAAGGAGTACCCCAATGAACGGCAAACCGACTATCCATGACAACGCGTTAAACCCATATAAAGATATGTTTGCTGGTGATAAAAAGTTTCAAGTGAGGGCGCGAAAAGCACTACCCATCCTTGTTCAACAGGCACATGGTGGTGAAACAATCTCTTATAAACAGTTGGCTGCAGAACTTGGAATGTGGTACAGAAATTTAGGTACAGTATGTGCTTGTATCTCGACAACGCTTTACGAACGCGTAGAAAAGAAATGGGGAGAAAAGATACCACGCATCGCCAATCTCGTCATTAAGGACAACGGTAAAATATCACCGTGGGTTTGTAAGCACCTCACCAAAGATCCTAAAAAACAACCTACCGCCGCAGAACGCGTAGATCTTTTGCAACCAATCTACGAGTACCCGAAGTGGAATGAAGTTCTTGATGAACTTAGGCTGCCAAAAGTTGATCCACTCAGTCCACAACTCATAAAATCTGCTGCGCGTTATAGGAGCACCGGCGAAAGTCAATTACACAAGGACCTCAAAAACTATGTAGCAGATAATCCAATGTCCCTTGACTTGAAAATGTCGCTCCCCTCAAGGGAAAAGGAATTTGAATTACCCTCCGGAGATAGAGTTGATGTCTTGTTTAAAAGTAAAAGATATTGCTTTGCTGTCGAGGTTAAAGCCCGTATATCAAACGATGCTGACCTATTACGTGGTATCTTTCAGTGCGTAAAGTATCGCGAAGTCCTTAAGGCTCGCAGAAAGGTTCAGGGAGAATCCTACAAAGTTGACGCTCTGCTTGCGATTGAGGGTACGTTGACCGAGGGACTTAGGCGTACAAGTCACCTACTCAAAGTAAAGGTTTTTGAAAACATTCGTGTTGATGGTTAACAAAATTACCCTATTGAAAGCGATGAATTTGCTTGAGTCTATAGGATTATGAACTGTGTGATATATAGCCGAAACCGACCGGATGAAGTGCCTGTACTGCCATCGGAAATTTAGACCACTCTCTAAGACAAGATTGTGATATAATGGCAATCTACTTGAAAGGAGTCTCCGAAACGTCTACACTTTGCGTTAGGGTATTTGACTCCTCTCGAATTTCAACGAAAAAACTTGTCTTAAATTTGCTAAATTGTGGTCTAAATAAGCGTATGCACTTCAATTTTAAACCTTTCAAGATTGTCCCCCCCGCGGATGTCAGCGGCGATGGGACAGTGAATATTTTGGATCTCGTTGTCGTCGCGACCGCTTTTGAAAGGAAATGACCATGCTCAATACAAAAAGAATCCAAAACGCACAGGACAGGATGAAACAGCAGGGCATTGATGCCTATCTCATCTTGACACATGATGACTATATCTACTTTTTCGGAGAGGATCGGTATCAACCGCGAGCGATTCTTCCGGCAGAAGGCTTGCCCCTTGTTGTTACCTTTGCTGGTGAGGAAGAAGAGGTCAGAGCATCGTTAGGCGTGGAAGATGTCCGAATCTTCGCTTCGGTTGGTCAACAAATCAAAGATGTTGTTCAGGTGATGCGTGGCATGATAGGTGATAAGGAGAAACTCAAGGTCGGCGTGCAGATGTGGTTCGGAACGCCTGCGTTCCTGCTAAACATGTTCCAACGAGCCAACCCTATTGTTGAAGTCGTAGACATTGCACCGGTTATGGACGAACTCCGTATGGTAAAGGATGCGTCTGAGATTGCGCTGATGCAACGTGCGTCGGAGATCGCTGGTATCGGCATGGAAACAGCAGCCAAAACGCTTCGAGCCGGTATTACAGAAAACGAGGTCGCAGCGGAAGTCGAGTACGCCATGCGTAAAGCAGGTGGACACGGTGTCGCAACGCCTGTCTTCGTGAATTCCGGTATCCGATCGGGTTGGCTGCACGGCACTGCTTCCGAGAAGGTAATTGAGAACGGGGATCTCGTCGTGCTTGACTTAGTGCCGCGATGTAAAGGGTATTGTGCAAACCTGTGTCGGACTTTTGTTATCGGTGAACCGTCCGCGAAGCAGGCGGATATGTTCGCGACTTACAAAACCGCGCAAGCTGCAGGGATCGCAGCGTTAAAACCGGGTACGAAGATGCGAGACATCGATGCGGCGGCGAAGGCTGTTTTCACTGAAAACGGCTATGGTGAATTCTATGTTGCGGGTATCAGCCACAGCATTGGACTCAGTTTTGAGGAGACACCCGCACCGACGATCCACCCCGGCGATTCCGGTATTCAGATCCGGGATGGAATGACAGTAACGGTTGGACATCCTGTCCTTTCTGTGCCCGGAACAGGCGGGGTACGATTGGAGGATACATTCCACATCTCGAAAGGTGTCGGGCAACTTTTGACGGTTTTTCCTTCCGAATTAGAGTTGCCACCTTTGTCGCATGATGCACTTCAAACACATAAGAATACAATACATTGAACGATAGGCACTGGACGTGTCCCGAATGTGGTTCAAACCACGACCGAGACATCAACGCTGCCATAAACATTTTGCGGGCAGGGATGGTTTCCGTTATCTAACGATATGCCTGTAGTGTAGGAGACTACAGGGAAACGCCCGCTGGTGGAGACGGAATAAGACGGTCTACTCTACGAGAAAACCGCACTGTCTACGAAACCGAGGTTTCCCCACGCTTTAGCGTGTGGGTGCTATCACTCCTTTAGAAAGTGTGCGGGCGGGGACACCCCGCCCGCGATTGGATTAGAGACAAACGAGCAATCGTTTATCGTATGCCGAAGCGACATCATCAGCGTACTTTCGTGCAATTGTCAGTCTACCGTGTCGAATGATGACAAGACACGTTTCCTCGCCACTGCCGATAACGAGATCTTCGACGAAGTTGATTCTGGCGAGAATTTTGGAATAGAGACCTTCATCATAGTTCGGATAAATCCACCAATGGTAGCGGCTTCCAATTTTGTGTCCTTCATACTGGACAGGTAACAATCCAAACTCTCTTTCTTCTGCGAGGTGAGCGCGTATCTCATCATCGCAGAGATTGTCGATACAAAAGAGATGCGTCCTGATTAATGTAGACAGATCCATAAACTCTGGTGCGTGTTTGATATTTTCTGGCATATCTGGATAGTTGATTGAGAAAAGGTCTTCGTTGTTCTCAACCAACTCTGTCCAGCGACGTTTAACGAGGTTAAGATTGCCTTCTGTTGGAGGGGTTCCGGCCCAATATGAAACTACTTTAGTCCACTCATGGGATTGCACCCAATACTGAAATTTGCTTTTCTTCACGCACAAGACATCCGCAATAACTTTAAGATCTTTTGAATTGAAGACTTTGAGCTGCTCAATCTTTTCTTCGATCTGACTCACACTTTGACTCACGTCTGAAGTGTAACTTTCAATTTCTGCGATAATGCGTCGAATGTCTGATACATTTGGACCCGACACAGAGTTTTCTTGTGCGTCTATGAGAGTGTCATCAAAGTAGGATAATGCGTCGAATAACCTCCGTAATTGCTTTTCCAGTCTTTCTAAATTAATAGTAATACCTCCTTTTTTTCTCCTTATTGATATGCGCTTTAGACGTAGGCTACCGAGACATGTTCGGGTAGCAAAACAGAAAACCACACTTTTTCTTCATTTGTTTCTTGGGGAATTTCGGCTATTTTTTCATTCTATACT
>VXXH01000763.1 GCA_009835515.1 Candidatus Poribacteria bacterium | reverse complement strand
GAGGTAGAGCGAATGCTGCGTATAGGAGAAAGTAGATGCGCGAATCATTTGAAGGAGTGACAGAATACTGTTTCTCTTTCGGTCCATGGAACATACACGAGGGAACAGACCCTTTTGGTCCACCTGTTCGGGAATCGTTTAGTTTTGATGAGAAGGTTAGTTTCTATCGCGATCTCGGTTTCGTTGGCATTCAATTTCATGACGATGACATTGTACCTGATATTGATGAAAAGACCCATGCACAATTAATAGCACAGACAAAAACCGTAAAAAAACTATTGGACGATCACGGTTTAACACCGGAAGTGGTTGCCCCGCGTCTGTGGGAATCGCCCCAAACAATTGACGGGGCTTACACGTCGAATTCTGCCAAAGAGCGGGAGTACGCCCTGGAACGTTCAAAACGGTGTGTGGATATTGCCAATGAAATTGGGTGTAAAAACCTCGTGTTGTGGCTTGCCCGCGAAGGCACCTATATCCGAGAAACAAAATCGTCTGCGGACGCGGTCGGCCAGATTCTGGATGCCATTAACGCGTTACTTGAATACGACGCGGAAATCCGCATTCTGATTGAACCGAAACCGAATGAACCGATGGACATTGCCTATATTCCGACGATTGGACACGCCATCGGGGTGGCGTATGCAAGCGATGTGCCGGAACGGGTTGGTGGATTAATTGAAAGCGCACATGCTATTCTGGCAGGCTTAGAACCATCTGACGAAATGGGATACGCCCTGCATCATCAGAAACTTTGGAGTGTACACCTCAACGACCAGAACGGACTTAAATTCGACCAGGATAAGGCGTTCGGGTCTGTCAATTTGCGACGGGCATTTAATCAAGTCCGGGTCCTTGAAGACAACGGATACGGTAGAAACGGTGAATTCATTGGATTGGATGTGAAAGTCATGCGAACACAACCGCGCGACATCTCAACCAAACATCTATTGAGCAGCCGAAGAACCTTCCTTAACCTACTTGAGAAAGTACGGACGTATGATAAAAAAGTTGAACAGGAGTTTATCGCAGCGCGAGACTATGAAGGCTTGGATTTCTATATTCTTGAACACCTGCTCGGTGTGTAGTATCTATTATAGACGCGCCGTTGCGACGTATGCACAGCGCGTCAACTCAACGGAGAGTCATAAGGCGGCAGAGGACAAAAGTAGACATGACAACGGATAAGAGCCCTCTACACGAGGCGGATGGACTTCGCTATCAAGCAGTGATGCTTGTCGGTCCCCCCGGTGTTGGTAAGGGAACACAAGGCAAGATGCTGGCACAAATTCCGGGTATCTTCCATGTTTCCAGCGGGGATATGTTCCGAGAACTTGATACCAATTCCAAATGTGGGCAGATTTTCCAGCAATGCGCTGGCATCGGTAAGTTAGTCCCAGACGACATTACAATCAAAATTTGGCAGGACTACATGCAGACGAAGGTGCGGGAGGGACTTTACGCACCAGAACGCGATCTGCTCATCCTCGACGGCATTCCACGGAACATCACACAAGCTGCATTGATAAAACCGTATACCACGATCTTTAAAGTCATCTTTATGGTCTGCGCGGACCGGGAGGTGATGTTTAAGCGGATTCGCGGGCGCTCACTGAAGGAGAACCGGATTGACGATTCCGAAGAAGTCGTCGTTCGATACCGCTGGGATCTATACAAACGGGAAACTGAACCACTGATTGACCACTATCCGCAAGAACTTATCCGGATCATTGATGCTGATAACGTCGCAGCGGATGTGCTTCATCAGATACTATCAACAATCGTCCCTATTCAGAAGAAATACTTCAAACCACCGTTGATGTAAATGTTGCACAGATTACATCAAAGTTTTCGGACTGGAAATCTCACACTTTAGTGGCGATGGTGATAGAGCAAAATTTCAGGATGCGCGAGTGCACGCATCGGGAACGGGGCACCGGTATCGGATATTCGGATGCCAAGGAATTCTGGTGTACACCGGAAGGTTTTGTGCAATTCATACGGGCTGTCTTCCGCTAAAATTCGCGTATAGAACGCCACTGTCTCTTCCAATTCAATCTCGCCAATCGGGTACCAATCTTCATCTTGATAGCCTTGAGGATGCAGTTGATATTTTTGGAACACCTCGAGGTCCGGCATGACGATAAGTACCCATTCTGCCTCTTGATCTACCACCTCTAAATCTAAATCGGGTAGAAGCCAGTTGAATATGGTTACTGGTGCACTCACAATAACTGCCTCCGGTGGAATATGCGCGGATATCCATTCGGATACTGCAATTCGGGTCGGTTGTGCAAGCATCACAGCGGCAAAAGCGGCAGTATAAATGAACGAATAAAGCACAACGATACCAACTACGATGCCATATCCCCATTTTCCAAATATATCGTGAATTCTGGGTCTTTCATGCGGCGAGCCATTATATGTGAGCTTGACGAGACTCGCTACAGCACTTGGCACGCGTGCGAGTGCAATAGCAACAAGCACCGTAAGTGCGGGATAAAGTATCAGCAGATGACGTGTGAACTTGACCTTGTGTATCCCGATAAATAGTAGATACGGAATGACAAAAGCAAGTAGAAGTGTTTCCGGTATAGGAGCACCGCCAGTTTTGCGCTTAAGCGAAATAATTGCACGCAGCACACCAAAAGCGACGAGGAGCGCAAGCGGCAACCCCATCCCCCATTTCAAAAGCACCCATAGATAGACAAATCGTTGGAACAACCCCGCTTCCGCTGTGGAAATGAGACCGAAGTGCCCTCGGTGGTAATGTGTAGCTTCATACCAGAAATCCTCAAAGAAGAGATTCCACGTTGGCGAAATTAGATCAATGAGCCAATAAGGACAGAGGAGCGTAAAGGTTAAGATTGAAATACCAATGACTGTTGCGAGTCTTCTGTGAAAATGCTCACTCCGGATAAAAATAAACAGAGAAAGACAGACGAAAACGGTCGTAAATTTGACTGCGCAACCGACTCCAGCAATGATACCGAGCCACACTGCCGCCGGAAATGTGAGTATCGTTGAAGAAACGCGCGCACGCACGACACGCCAGAGAAAAAGTGTCACGCAGAAGGTTGCGGGAATGTCAACAAGGGCGAAACGCGATTCGTTAGTAGCATGCAACATAGAGACTGTAAGCAGTCCTGCAGCGATTTGTCCCACGCGTCTGTTGTCCGCGTGTTTTCCAATAGAATAGGTGAACCAGAGGGTGGCTGTGGATAAAAGAGTATTGATACAGCGCGCCAATAGAATGACGCGGGCTTCCGTTAGGTGCCAACCGCCGATTGAGAGCAATTTGCCTACCGCAGCAACGATATAAAACCACGCCGTTCCGGGCCAGTTGTAGGTTTGTGGGGGTGCTGTGAAGTGAATGAGGTTCAGCACATCTTGTGCAATAATCGCTTCACGTGGATCAGGCGTGTCGGGCAATCCAACGCTTAGACCGACGACCCGCAAACCGAAACCACTGATGAGAATCGCGGCTATAACAAAGTTGTCGGGTGAACTAAAACAGTTTTTTACCGCCAGCAGCCATCTCATTCTTGGAGAAACTCCAGCTTTTTAAAGGCATTCCGCCAACGCAGTACATGGTTTTCACGGACATAAACTGGAACAAAACCGAGATTGAGATAATTTTTGATTGCGGGTAGGCGAAAATCGTCGGTGTCCAACATCACGGACGACACGTGCTGCGCTCTAAAATAGTGAAGGAGAAACACTGTTAGCCATTTTCCGAGTTTATGTCCAGTGTGTTCTGGCAGTACAGCGAGCATATCAATGTAACCGATCAGTTTACCACGGAGGTGCCTATTCCAAGCGCATGCTGTGCCGATTGGTATGTCGTTGTGGATAACAAAGCAGAAACCGGCCGGATCAAAGTTGGGTTGGTTGATAACGTTAGCATACGTATCTTCCGTAGTTCTGCCTTGGTCTACAAACGACCTGTCCATGATGTGTGCCCAATGTACTTCGTCCCCTTTTTGATAGGTTCGGATGTAATAGCCATCAGGACATTGGAGTCTCGGCAGCTTCTCTAAACTGTGCAGGACCATTCTGAGTTGATCTTCCACTGTATTTTTATCGTGAGACCTTCGTCCATAGTTCTGTAGGGAGTGTTTCTTTGACATTTAGGATTTGTGCTGACATCGATGGGATCCCTAATTTCTCAAAGATGTTCGACCACCGCTCTGGTTGCCCTTCTTCAACGTAAACAGGGATGAACCCTAAATTCAAATAGGTTTTAACGGCGGGGATACGAAAATCGTCGGTATCAAGCATAGAGCATTTGAACCCGTTGTCCCGAAAGTAGGAGAGAACAGCAAGTGAGACCCATTTTCCGAGTTTGTGGCCGGTGTGTTCAGCGACAACGCCTACCATGTGGACGTATCCGACATCTTTTTCATCTACAGATTGCCGCCAGGCACAAGCAGTTCCGACGGGAACCCCACGATGCGTTGCGAAGTAGAAACCTTCGGCGATAAAAACATCTCTGCCCGTAATCTCGTTCTCCGTGTCCTGTGCAGTGCGTTCCCTGCCACCAAACGAATCACTGATAATACGTGCCCAGTGTGCCTCATCGCCTTTCTGATAAGTGCGCATACCGTAGCCTGCTGGCAGTGCTAACGCTGGTAAATCTTCCAAATTGGGACGCACCATCCTGAGTTGTCGTGCCACCTGTTTTCTCCCTCCCGTATGCAGTAAACTTGCCAGTTAGCCGTAATTATACCACACTCTGAAAAATCATGCAAAATCCTTTACAATATTATTT
>VXXH01000145.1 GCA_009835515.1 Candidatus Poribacteria bacterium | reverse complement strand
ACGAAGAACAGTGCCCTGAGATAGATATGGTCGTTGGTACTGACTTGCTTAAGGAAAACGCTTTGCTTCTCCGTGCTGGTAAGAAACGTTATCATCGAATTGTTTTAAAAGAGAATTAATCATAACTACGGAATATTTATTTATAGGCGTGCTTTCAGGGCACATCATCATAAAATGGTTTCACAGGTTTACTGCGCCTGTGTGCCACTAACCAAAGAGGTATGAGTATGGCAGTTGATAATCCGAAAGAGGTTGATGAAGGGGCAACCCCTCCAAAGCCTCCTAACGGAGGTGATCGGACAGGTCTCACTTTCACACCCTATTTTACAACGTCCGGCGTTCATCCATACGATTTGTTGGAGTGGGAACGTCGCGATGCAGTCATCTATAACGAAAAAGGTGATGTCATCTTTAAACAGGAGCAGGTTGAAGTACCAGCAGACTGGACACAACTCGCGACAGATATTGCGTCATCAAAGTATTTCCGCAAAGCTGGGGTTCCGGGAGCAGAAGCAGAGGATAGTGCTCGCCAGCTGGTTACTCGTGTGGCGCGCACGCTCCGCCGCGCAGGAGAAGAATTGGGGGGCTATTTTGCGACCTCTGAAGACGCACAGAACTTTGAGATGGAGTTGACGCATATTCTTGTTACGCAACGCGGTGCTTTCAACTCACCTGTCTGGTTTAACTGCGGCTTGTGGCATGAATATAATATCGAGGGGGGCGGCGGAAACTACTATTGGGACCGGGACGCAGAAAAAGTCAAGGTCACTACCAATGCGTATGAACACCCACAAAATTCCGCCTGTTTTATTCAAAGCGTTGATGATTCTCTGGACTCTATGTTGGAGCTCCAGCGATCTGAAGTACGTCTCTTTAAATACGGCAGTGGTACAGGTTCTAATTTCAGTAGCGTTCGCGCCAGAGGTGAACTTCTCTCTGGTGGTGGTGAGAGTTCTGGGGTGCTCTCGTTCCTTGAAGGCTTTGATCGGTGGGCGGGTAGCATCAAATCCGGGGGGACAACAAGGCGCGCAGCCAAAATGGTAATCCTCAATATGGATCACCCAGAGATTGTTGACTATATTGACTGGAAGCTCAAAGAAGAGGATAAAGCAAAGGCACTCATCGCTGCAGGGTACCCCGCTGATTTCAACGGTGAAGCCTACAGTACTGTTAGTGGGCAGAACAGCAACAACTCTGTACGGATTCCAGATGACTTCATGGATGCATACCTCCAGGGAGATTCTTGGAAAACGACCTACCGGACAAGTGGTGAAGTCGCTGACGAGTACGATGCCAGAACACTCATGGAAAAGATTGCCTACGCGGCGTGGGCATGTGCGGATCCGGGTGTCCAATTTGACAGCACGATTCAGAAATGGCATACTTGTAAAAACACGGGCAGAATTAATGCCAGCAATCCGTGTAGTGAATACCTCTTCTTAGACGACTCTGCCTGCAACCTCGCCAGTATTAATCTCGCTAAATTTTTGAAAGATGATAATACCTTCGACATTGAAGGTTTCCGTGCTACTGTTCGTGTGTTCGCGACTGCGATGGAAATCATAGTAGATCTCTCCTCATATCCGACAGAACGTATAGCACAACGCTCTCATGAATATCGTCCGCTCGGACTCGGCTATGCTAATTTGGGGGCACTCTTGATGCGTTTAGGTATCCCTTACAACAGCGCGCAAGCTTGTGCTTACGCGGGCGCTATTACTGCTATCCTGAGCGGTCAGGGGTACCAGACGAGTGCAGAGATTGCTAAAAGTATCGGAGCTTTCGCTGGATACGCGAAGAATAGCGACGCTATGTTAGATGTTATGCGGCTGCACCGTGATGCTGCCTATAGTATTGATCCTACTGCATGTCCGTCCGAACTTTTAGATGCTGCAAAAGTAGATTGGGATCTCTGCCTTGAGAAAGGCGAGCAGTGGGGATACCGGAATTCACAGATTAGTGTCATCGCACCGACAGGAACAATCTCCTTCCTGATGGATTGTGATACGACAGGGATCGAGCCAGAGTTTGCGCTCGTTAAGTTCAAGAAGTTAGCGGGCGGCGGATACATGAAGATTGTCAACCAGAGCGTTCGCGATGCCCTGCACAACCTGGATTACACGCTCCAGCAGACAGAAGCCATTATTACCTACTTGGTTGGGACAGGTACTTTTGAAGGAACGCCGCACATCAATCCGGAAACATTGAAGCGGAAGGGTTTCACACCAGAAGATATCGATCGCGTTGCGGAGATGCTACCGAGTGCGTTTGACCTGAATCTCGCCTTTGCGCCCGGTTTTCTCGGAGAAGAATGCCTTGAGCGGTTAGGCATCACTGAGGAAGAAGCGGCAGATCCGAGTTTTGATCTCCTTTCTGCACTCGGATTCACCGAAGATGAGATTAGTATCGCTGAAGAAGTCATCTGTGGTACAGGCACAGTAGAGGGAGCACCGCATCTTTCACCGACGCACTACGCCGTTTTTGATTGCGCTGTCCAGTGTGGTAAGCACGGAACTCGTTATATAAATCACATGGGACCGTTGAAAATGATGGCGGCTGTGCAGCCCTTCATTTCTGGTGCTATTTCCAAGACCGTTAACGTCCCGCACGACGCGACAGTAGATGACATCAAGACGTTATATGTGGAGGCTTGGAGACGTGGTGTTAAATGTCTTGCTGTTTATCGGGACGGTAGCAAAGGTAGCCAACCGCTTTCAACTCGGAGCCAACAGGATACAGAGGGTGAAACCGATGAGGCTATTGCTGATGCTCCGTTTGACCGTCCTATCAGAAAACGTCTCTCAGACACGCGGTCTTCTCTTACGCACAAATTTAGCGTTGGCGGTCATGAAGGTTATATTCATGTCGGCTTTTATGAAGATGGCAGCCCTGGCGAAGTCTTTCTCCGTATGAGCAAAGAAGGAACGGCCGTCTCTGGCTTGATGGACTCTGTCGCGGTCCTGACTTCTATTGCGTTGCAGTACGGCGTCCCCTTAGAGTCGCTTGTTAATAAGTTTAGCCATGTTCGATTTGAACCGTCAGGTTTCACGGCTAATCCCGATATTCCGATAGCGAAGTCGATTATAGATTACGTTTTCCGGTGGCTCGGCATACGGTTTCTCTCCCAAGAACCACACGGAGACTCCGAGGTGCAGGCTTTTGAGGAAGAGATGGTGCCGCCCGAGGAACTTCATCCCTATGGGCACGGCAGTAACGGTGAGAAAGACTCTTGGATAGCTCATGAAAAGCAGGTTGTGCTCCAACATGCGGATGCACCACCGTGTCTTGAGTGTGGTGCCCTTATGATGAGGAGTGGTGTCTGTTATCGTTGCACAAATTGTGGCGCGACGAGTGGATGCTCCTAAGACTGTATATGCCAGAGTCATTCAAAAGCAAGAACGGAATAGCTTTGAATGGCTCTGGTTTTTTTTTGCAGATTCCCAGAGTGTGCAAGGAGACCGGTAAAAGTGCCTATGTCTCTCAGAAGTTTGACTGAAAATCGCTGTGAATTCATGCTATAATATCATCTCAAAGGAGGACAGAACTGATGACACAAACTTATACGGCTGTTATTCAACAAGACGAAGGCTGGTGGATCGGCTGGATACAGGAAATTCCGGGCGTAAATGGCCAAGAACGGACTAAGGATGAATTGCTTGAAGCACTACGAATTACGCTTCTCGAAATGATAGAATACAACCGCAAAGAGGCTATCAAGGCTGCGAAAGTTGACCATGAGGAAATCATTATCCAGATATGAAACGAAGGGCGTTGGTTAGGCATCTCAGGAAGCATAGTTGTTATTTTATTCGAGAGGGCGGCCGACACTCACGGTGGGGTAAAATGCATATAGGGGTCCAAGTCTCAACTTCTGTGCCCCGCCATAATGAGATTGGTAAATGGCTTGTTGAAAAAATCTGTAAAGATTTAAAAATCCCACCTCCATAGTCAGACAAGCTCGCTGTTTCAATTCAGTGATTGCACAATGGTATGAGACCTTGAACGAAACAATCACTTCAACATAATCCTATAAGGGACGTTCCGATTTCGTTGCCTTTAAAGTGTCGGTTAGGTTATAATAGAAAGGCTTGAGTTGAGTAGATGGTCGCGTCCTGATTGTAGTATTGCCATCGGGATGAGGAAAGTCCGGACTCCGCAGGGCAGGATGCTGGGTAACCCCCAGGAGCGGCGACGCTATGGAAAGTGCAACAGAAAGTAGACTACAATACCCGAAGGTGTTGTACAGGTGAAACGGTGCGGTAAAAGCGCACCAGTCCATAAGGTGACTTATGGAGCTTGGTAAACCCCATCCGGAGCAAGGTAAATGGGGGACATATACAGGCGTGCCCGTCTCGTCCCCAGGTAACCGCTTGAGGTGGATGGTAACATCCATCCCAGATGAATGATCATCACATACAGAATCCGGCTTATTCTCAACTCAAGTTTTTTGTTTTCACACCAAACGATTACAACCGAGATGTCGATCTACACGTGGTCTAAGGCGGGTAGGTTCGGTTAGGAAACCAAACCTACCGGACCTGGGTCTGAGGCGGTTTAAAAAACAACATGCATCAACTTGGTCATTTAATCAAGCACGAACTAATTGATAATCTCACCAGTGGCCGTTATATCCTAACAAGTATTGTCTGTATCGTTTTATGTGTGATTTCTATCGTTTTAATGTCGCACGATCACCAACATCGAGAAAAAGAGTCGAGCTTGGCTCGCGGCATCTCCAGACCTCCACGACCCCAGAGTCTAATCGAGAAAGGAAAAAATGAAGTCC
>VXXH01000587.1 GCA_009835515.1 Candidatus Poribacteria bacterium | reverse complement strand
CTACCCATCAAAGATTGGCAGAAGCCGGATTTTATCGGCATGCCAATGCCGTTATTCCGTCTGTTACGAATGTCAACAATGTGAGCATCGCAACTGGCACCTTTCCTGAGACACATGGTATCACGACGAATTACCATGTAGACAGAATGACTGGCAAAGGCGAATTTATTGAGGATAACCGTTTCCTGCTCGCACCGACACTCTTTGAAACCGCAAAAGCGTCTAAATTTGCAGACAAAACCGCACTGTTTGTGACAAAGAAAAAGTTGTTACGGATGTTAGAAACGGGTACTGATATCGCTGTCGCCGCTGAAGCACCACCGCCTGAATATATCCAGATGGCTGGAAAGGTTGAGCCAATTTATTCAATTGAAATTAACTGGTGGCTCCTGCGTGCTGTGCGCGAGACTTTACGTAGAGACGATCCAGAACTTGTCTACTGCTCAACAACGGATTGGGTCCAACACAAATACGCGCCCGATGCCGAACCCTCGCAACGCCATCTCGTAGTCCTCGACCAAATCATTGGTGACATTGTAGATGCTGATCCAGAACGTGAAATCTATATTACGGCAGACCACGGGATGTTGGCAAAGACTACTGCGCTTGACCCGGGTCGCTTGCTAACGGAGCAAGGTATTCCCGCCAGTGCCATCCCTATTATTAAGGATCGATACGTTGCACATCACGGCAATTTGGGGGGTGCCGCTTATGTATTCCTCAAAGATCAAGCAGATACACCTGAAGCGATTCAAACCCTACTGAATACACCTGGCATTGAAGAGGCGTATTCTGCAGAGGACGCAGCACGCACATTTCGCCTTCATCGCGAACGGATCGGAGACATCTTTGTATTAGCGGATGAAACGACTGTCTTCGGTGAATTGGAAACCGCAGTCGAACCAACCACTGTGCGGTCACACGGTTCGCGACACGAAAGTTATGTGCCGATTATCGGGTATAACAGCCCATGGTCGGCAACGGATTTTGAATATAATCTTGATATCGGAAGACTATTTTTAGAAAGCCTGCGTTAAGCAACAGTGCGTTACGTGCTTGAAACTGCGCGTACGTACCTACATGTATAGGAGACACTATGTTAACAGAAAAAGAAAAAACTGAAGGCTGGATATCCCTATTTGATGGTGAGACCCTCAACGGTTGGGGTGCCACCGGAAAAGATGAGGGATGGGTTATTGACGATGGGAGTATTCTCTGCACCGTTCAGGGCGGGAAATATCTCTATACTGAAGAACAGTATGATAACTTTGTCTTATCACTTGATTACAAGACCGAACCGAAAGTCAACAGTGGGATTTTCATCCGATGGGCAGACCTTGACGATGCCGTTCAGTCTGGACTTGAAATCCAGATTTTGGACACACACGGCAAAGCACCGACGACGAATCACGACTGCGGCGCGCTTTACGATGCTTTGGGACCGACTCGGAATACTTGCAAACCCGCCGGTGAATGGAATCAGATGACTATCACATGTGATGGTAGCATTGTTGCCGTAACACTTAACGACGAAGAAATCGTCCGCGCCGATCTTGATGACTGGGATACACCGCACAAAAACCCGGATGGCAGTAGGAATAAGTTTGGCATTGCGCTCAAGGATTTCCCACGAGGGGGTCACATCGGTATCCAGGACCACGGCGGGAAAATCTGGTGCCGAAACATTAAGGTCAAACCACTATAGAGAAGTCCATAACTATTGCGTCCATGCGTGGTTCTCAAGTTCCTCAATTGGACGCAATAAATAGTTTAGGAAAATTATCACCGAGAAGAATTTAATCGGGTTTCATAATGCTATATTAACCCAAATTGCTACTAACGGATTTTTGAGCGTTTCAACACAGTTTTTCAGACGCTTTCCCCACCCCAGAGGGGTGAAATGTCTATAGAAAAAGGTATATCAACGTCTTGCACTCCAGCGGAGTGCTATGTAAGTAGGTAGCAACTTTGGTTATATTAACATAAACGCAACTCCCTTGGAGAACCAGAGAATCCACAAAGTATATCCGGATCTATGATTTTAATGCCTTCATTTGACCGATGCCAGTCGATCCGAAGGCGAAAATCGCAACGACTTATGTATCCATCGAAGCGAGGGAATAATCTCATGGCTCGTTTTACTATTAGCAAGATAAAAGAGATCGCAGAATTTTTATGGTGGAAAGGAAAAATTACAACTTCACAGAAGTATTTGGCCAATAAATTCAACCTCACAGAGGGTCAAATAGGTGAACTTCGCGATACTCCCGAGTATCAGAAGGAAGTCGAGTTCTTAATGCTCAGGCAACGTTCCGCTGAAGATTTTGAGAAGTGGCTTAAGAATCATGACGAGGAGTATGGCAATATGAACGGATTTGCCAAGCGTATGGGGCTTGACCCGAAGGTTATTCCGGGTATGGTCAAGAGTGTCCGCAAAGCCCATACTGACATAGCCGCCGGTAAAACTGAAGTCCCAGAGTCAATTCCAGATCCGAGTAAAAATGTGAACCTGAATGCTGAAGATACTATCGGGGTGGGCAGGAATTCAGTCTATCTTTACTATGACCAGCAGAAACGAGATAGCGCGGAATCTGAAGGTGAAAACGTTTGGGAGTGCAAGATCGGTATGACTATACAAGAACTACATACAAGGATTTACCAGCAAACTGGCACCCCTCCAGCGGAAAGACTCAAGATCGGTCTCCATATTAAAACTGATAAGCATGAGAGGATAGAGCGGATAATACACGATATTCTGAAGGTACGAGGGAAACACATAGAGGAAGGACTCGGAACAGAACGGTTTCTGACGAATCCAGCTGAAGTCAAAGAAATTTGTGAGTTCATTGAAAAAACGTAGTTCCGGTAGGTTGGGTTGAGCGGGGAATCACCAAGAACCTTTCAGTCTATCAAGAAAACCCGCTTTTCAATGACACGCTCATGAAAATAGGGTTATAGCGAAACCCAACAAGCAAACTAAATAACTCTGCCTTGGAGAACCAGCAAAACCACAAAGTATCCGGGCATTTGCGTCCACCCTAAAAAAGAAAGGAAAACCCATGACGCAACCTGACATCATCCAAACCATCCTCAAAGACAGCAATTACGACATCACTCTGTTCGACGAATCCGAAATTCAGGATTTACTACAACAAAAGGTATAAAGCAGCGAGAAACCGTCCATTCACTGCTCTATCCGCAGAAAACCAATCCAGTTAAAACCAGAAGAACTCATCCGTCAGCTGTATACCACGCGGCTCCTGAAGCCATACCGTTATCCACGAGAACCTGTTCGGTTTGAACACCTCGTTAACTTCGGTAGAGAAAGAAAACGCGCCGATATTGTTATCCTTGACAGAGATAAACCGATACCCCGTATATCATCGTTGAGGTAAAGAAGCCGAAACTCCAAGACGGTAAAGACCAACTCCGTTCCTATTGCAACGCCACCGGCACATCCATCGCCGTATGGACAAACGGACAACAGATTTCGCACTACCACCAGAGAGACTCAAACTACTTTGAAGATATTACCGAAACGCGATATAATGCCGATAAAGGCCTACCTCGACTGCAAACGGGAAGGCATCCTCGCCCTCAATAGAAACCTGTTCGGGTGTCCGAAATGTAGACACCTTTCACATAAGCAAAATGAAAGGAGCAAACACCATTGAAAGGAGCGTTAAAGTATTTTCTCTATGTCTGTTTCTCGCCAAAAGGACGCATCAATCGCGCATGGTGGTGGCTTTATGTCGCTCTTGCTAAATTCTGGTTTTATGGTGCGATCTTTTGGACTCTCCGCAGTGCCTACTACTCGTCAAACGGTGTTTTCCACTTTTCTATTTTAGTCCTTATCTTTACGTATTTTGGCTTGATATATCCCAGTATTGTGGTGTGTATCAAACGATTCCATGATACAAACCGGTCGGGGTGGCATGTCCTTTGGGGGCTGATCCCCCCGATCGGAGGGTTATACATCCTCATCGTCTGCGGCTTTTTCAAAGGGACAGCGGGCGATAATAAGTATGGTAAACCTTCATATCTCATCGGAGATTGGGATTCATACATCGCACCCAATCCAGAGGAGAAATACAAATGAAACGAATGATTGAAGGGGTTTTATTTTTGATCGTGGGCGCGCTGATTACCGCTCTCGCATACGCTGCGGGTAACGCCGATCACAGTACAACAGCGCAACAGGAGTCCGTCATTTATGATCAGGTGTTTTGTCGCTAGCTTGCCATAATCAATGAAGATAACAAATCAAAGACATTATTGACGATCAGAAATAGCACCCTTGGAATTGTCCTGAAGAGCAAAGATGACGTGCAGGTGCTACTTACGGTCAACGCGGAAGGCCATCCCCTACTGAGCCTTTCAAGCCAGAGCAGAGATGAAGCTAAGGTCACCCTCACCATCAAAGATGATGTCCCTCAGTTATTACTGTTTTCAAAAGAAGTTTTAAAAGAAGGTGTAGGCAACCAGTTGTCTTTCTCTGTCTATAGGGAACGGGGCTCCGCATCTCACCTCACGAATGGCAGGATTTGAACAAAGACGTGTTTTTAGGGCGTGATCCTCAAGGACAGGCTGTATTGATGCTTGATGGTAAAATCATCCGATGATCAAAGGCACACACTTGACAACAAAGAAAGGGCACACACAAATGTTCTTTGAAATTGCGGTCATCATACTCTTAATTGGAATACTCGGAATTCTCGTTGATATACGACTACAAATACGTGATGTCTTTATATTGTATTGCCATTATGAAATCAAAAATCTGCTTGAGGAAATCAC
>VXXH01000797.1:1883-4799 GCA_009835515.1 Candidatus Poribacteria bacterium | reverse complement strand
GTTATACGCTACAAAATCATCAACATCTCGCCCCGTTTGCCGCTTCCATTTAAGTGCCTGTGTATTGTAAGCATCTATCATTTGCGTAACATTACTACCGAGGACATCTCGGTCAAAGTTGATTGCCCATGCATCCCGATTCGTCTTCACCCCACTACTAAATTGGTGGAAAATCACACCCGAAACCTCACCTTTTGCTGCTTTCGCTTGCTTACTCCCCATCGGCACGAAGGTTTCAAAATCTTCGCGCAGCCCTTCAGTGAGCCACGTGTGTCGCGCGTCCGGTTGAATAGAATCCCAATTGACATTGCCTATGTGTTCGGACGCGTCCAGAAATTCAAAGGTTGTTTCTTTCGGCAGCTCCGCGGTCTCACTGTTGTAAAAAATCTCTGCAGGCTTTGATGGATGTTGATGCTTTTTCACGAACAGATTAATGCTCACGCCGACCTGAATATCGAAAACGTTGGCATTCCCAGTGTGCCCTTTACGGATATTGCCCCCCAGATCCAGTAGATAGATCTTGTCACACGCATCGGATAGATGTTTCCGCATGCCATCAAATGCCTGACCCGTGATAAAATTGTGGTTTGTCACAAATGCGACGATCCCATTCGCTTTAACTCTATCCAATGCCCAGTGGATGGCTTTGACGTACGGGTCGTAGAGCGCGGTTTTGTTAGTTGCTTTGGAGGCTTCGGCGTATGTTTCCTGAATCTGTCTATCCAGTTCAGGATACTTACGGTTCTTATTGGCATCGTTCTCGTCCATCTGTCGCGCATTGTAGGGTGGGTTGCCAATCACGACGAACATCTCTGTCTGTTTCTGCCGTTCAACGCGCCGTGTGTTCTCTGGGGCGAACATAGATAACTGCCGTTCTGCTGTCAAATCGAATGTATCCACAAGGCAGAGATTATCGAAAGGTTGATACTGGTTTGTAGCGACATAAAACTCATGCTCAATGTTCATGCTCGCGATGTAATAAGGCATCAACAACACCTCATTGCAGTGGAGTTCCTCGCTATATTTTGTTTTGAGCGCGGTTTTATCAATCGCTTGTATGAGCCGCACGATGAAGTTACCGGTGCCGACGAACGGATCGATGATGTGAACGCCTGTATCCGAGAGTGAACGTCCAAACTCGGTCGCAAGCAGATGTGACACGCTTTTCACCATGAAATTAACGATCGGCTGCGGCGTATAGACGATGCCGTGCGTATCCGCGACCTTGACGGAGAACCCTTGAAAAAACTGCTCGTAGACAGTGTTGAGAAAGTGTTGCTTCTGCGAGAAGTCGATAAAAGTTGCAGCAGCGCGTTGAATTGCTGTGTAGAAGGGTGCCAATTCTCGGAGGAATTCGGCGCGGTTATAGGCGTGCTCTGTCAGCGCGTCAATCACATTTTCAATTTCGCGTGCGATGATATTTCGGCGTGTAAAATCGCGATTGTCAAAGACGGTGGAGAAAATTTCCTCTGTCAAGAGGTGTTGGATGAGCATCTCCTCCACGGCAGCTTTAGCGAGATTGGGGTTAATCGCCTCCTGACAATGGCGGTGGAAGTCGGTGAATGCCTCCTGAAACCGGGCGTTGGTGTCCTCTTCCTTTTTGATCAAGGCTGCGGCGCGTTTGCCGAGTGCTGGCACTTTGTCCTTGAATTCAATGACTGCGCGTTCCCAATCTGCAATGTCCGCTTGTTCATAACGGAAAAAGGTGTGAAGGGCACGTATCAGCGCGTCCGGTTCGGTGATGTCTACATCCAAAACCTCTTGCCTATCTTGATAGAGGATCGCGCGTTTTTGGGTTGTGAAGAGGATGTTATCCTGTGGATAGCCTACGTCAAATTTCTGTCTAACCGCTATCGTGAGATTGTCATGGAGGTCTTTCGCCTCCCAGTAGCCGCGCGGCAAGCCGAAGTTGTTATCCGTGAGCATGCCGTCGACATAAATTGTGGTATTTTGGGGTGTCCGAAGCGATTTTTCACAGATAAGCGTTAGATTGTTTTGCCGGGCGTAGTGTTGAAGGAGTGTTGCAAAGGCGAGTCTGACCTCGGTTTCGTTTGTCGCACCCAGGCTTTCATACTGTTGCAGTTCTGCGTAAAAGGTTTGTATCGCTTTATGTGTCGGTTTGATGTTTCGCACGCTTTTGGTGAACTCCTGATTTATGTCCCGATGGCACAGGAAACCAACGGTCTCCTATGCTACAAGGAAGATGGCACAGGCTAACAGCCTATGCTACAAGGAAACTGATGCCACAGGAAACCAAGATTAAGAATTTAATCGGGTAATGCTAAGACGCGTGATTAACAAGCAGATCGGTTCGTAGTAGTGCGATTCATCGCACGTCGCAATGCCTGAATTACCCAATTTATTTGTTAAACCTCATACGGTTTCCTATGCTACAAGGAAACCCAAACTAAAAGTTTAGGCTACAAGTGTCCACTTATTTTTGGATTTTACATGTCGAATAAAAACGGGTTATTCGCATCGTAATAATATGCGGGTTCCTCTACGGAGGTCCGACTGTCCTTTGTTAAGCGGATAGGTGCCGAGAATTGTTCGATAATCCCCTTTTGCGCCAGCCATTCGCACGCCAATTCAAATGCGAGTCCACGGCTGCCAAAATGCGTATAGATGTCGGTTATTGTGCGTTCCTCGCCCGATGCCTCTAAAAAGTCAAGCAGCGGTTTGAACAACATCTGTAGGTTATCTTCCAAGTACGTGTCTACCTGTTCAAGTGCCTCGCGAAGCACCGCTTCATCTTTCGGCTTGTCCAACAGATCTGTGAAAACAGCGTTGAAAAAGTCAGGATTGTGCTTGAGTGCTTGATAAATAACCTTCCGCCTCGGTGTTTCACCGTGCATAAGCACCTCAATACATGCCAATTGTCTGACCATATATGTTAGGTAGAGAAACGTATAATCG
>VXXH01000797.1:0-1873 GCA_009835515.1 Candidatus Poribacteria bacterium | reverse complement strand
CGCTTGAGGTGAAACCATTTCTCGGCTTTCGCGAGTACAGTTGTTGCGAAAGCTGCAGCGTTGAGAAGTTGGGAGTGCTTATCCCGTTCACCGACTTGTAGACAGGACGGGTCTCCGATGGTGAAATTAGCATCTCCATCTACAGCAAGCAAACTATCCTTGGAAAAGAGGACACGACTCTCCGCGAGGATTGAGTGGAGCGTGCTGCCCTGTAACGTGCTGTCCAACATTTTTCTATAAGCACTGCGGTTATAGAGTCGCACCTGGATCGGGACCCCTTCTTCAATTAATTGATACTGTTTCTGTTTGAACTTCGTGCCGTCACGGAGAATCAAAGTGATATGGACAGCCGTCTTTTCCCAGACATTGTCTTCAGCGAGGTTGTTGGTGAGAATCGCTGCGAGGATGTACATATCCTGCTCAAGTGTGTCCGATATACTCTCGACGGCGCGGTGGATTTGTGCGTGGATATCCCCTTTCAAACGCGATTGAGAAGCATCGCGAGTAGAACTCGCTCCTACAGTGCTATCGCGAGCAGAGCTCGCTCCTACAGTGCTATCGCGAGCAGAGCTCGCTCCTACAGTGCCATCGTAGTAGTAGGCGGGTTCTTCCACGGCAATTTGGCTCTTCGCCGTGAGTTTCAGTGACATCGAAACTTGTCTGATAATCCCTTTCCATGCCAACCACTGACACACCAGATTGAGTGATCCTTCACCATCATCATTTAATCCGCGCCCTAAGTCTGCGTTCAATTCCGTAATCGAGCGCGGTGCTTTCTGCTCAGCGAGATAGTCAAGAACCGGTTGGAAAATAAATTGCCGTTCATCAAGGTAGCCGTTAACTGCATTAAGCGCGTCCTGAATGACTGCCTCGCTCTTTTCGCAGTTGATCAGATCTGTATAGACACGGTTAAAGAAATCAGGATTGTAGCGGAGCGCAGGTTGAATCACCTCTCTTGCAGGAATTTCATCGTTCAAAAGCACCTCTATCCGTGCTAATCCTTGCACCACTTCCAATAGCGATAGAAAGGAAATCAGGCAATCTTTATTGACGTAAAACTGCTTTTCAGTATAGACAAGGCTCGGCAAAGTGCTGGCGATGACGTTGAGCAGTTGGAACTGTTTATCGCGTTCACCGATGTTATCGCGGTTTGCGTTCTTATCATACCACTCTTGGATGGAGTCATCACGCGAAAAAAGCAGTGTGCTGTGCGAGAAATAGGAGTGCATGAAAGACCCCTGTTGCGCGCTCTCAATATTCTGCTTAAAAGCGTTCCGCGGCGTTATGCTGGCGTGGATGTTTACGCCGTTTTCAACGAGTGAGAAGAAAGATTGTGTCGGACGAATTGCGTCTCGACCGATAAGTTCAACATCAAGGTCCGATTTCTCCCATACTTGTGCATAAGAGAAACTGCCCGCAACAATCGCGGCGAGGACATAGGGATCTTTCTGAATTTTTTCGACAAGTGCCTCTACCGCTTCGTGGTACTGCTGTTCGATAACGTCTTGGGATTGCATTGGATTCTCCTATTTTGGTGTAACTTGAAGCCGAATTTTGTAGTAAAAATAGGGAACTTTCTGTTAAAAAGATTATACTATAAATCTGTTAAGAGTGCAAATTAATTTCAGCAAAAGTTAGGGCTGTTTGTAGTAGGTTTTACAGCCAATGATGTGCTTGAAAAGTGCACCATAGGTGTCAATTTAGGGGTTTTCGTGCCATTCTCGTCCTCTTAAGTCTGAACTGTGATTGCTGTGATTTTTCTGATTTTTGTGGTAAGATTTCTGATAGAAAATAAGCTGCCGATTGTGGGTTGAAGTTTCTACAGAGGTGGCGTTCCGTGTAACTGATTCGTTGTCAGGACTCGGTTTTCAGT
>VXXH01000657.1 GCA_009835515.1 Candidatus Poribacteria bacterium | reverse complement strand
CGCCTATCGCGATGATCCGAGCGTCAAGGCGATCGTTCTTAGAATCGATTCACCCGGCGGCAGTGTCGCCCCTGTCCAGGAAATCTACAGCGAATTGGAGAAGATAGAAAAACCGATAGTCGCTTCAATGGGCGGCAGTGCAGCATCCGGCGGCTATTATATTGCCTGTGCAGCCGACACAATCCTCGCGAACCCCGGCACATTAACCGGTAGCATCGGCGTTATTATGCAGTTCACGCGAATGAAGGGCTTATACGACAAAGTCGGATTAGAACACCAGGTCATTAAGAGCGGTCAATTTAAGGACACAGGCTCACCTTTCCGCACATTGACGGAACAGGAACGCGCGGTGCTACAAGCCACTGTTGATGATGTTTACAATCAATTTGTCGATACGATCGCTGAGGCACGCGGGAACGTTTTAACCCGGGCGGAAGTCGTCGAACTCGCAGATGGTCGGATTTTCTCTGGAAAACAGGCGTTGGATTCAAAACTGCTGGATCAACTTGGCAACTTACCTGATGCAATCAAAATCGCTGGAGAATTGGGAGGCATTGAGGGGAAACCTAAGGTGCTACGTAAGGAAAGGAAAACATCGCTGTTTGAACAACTCGTCGGCATTAAACAGATGCCACCTTTTGATGAGATGTTCAGCCCCCCGGGTGTCACTTTCCGTTATCAAATGAGCCTTGGCGACTAAATTCTCCGCATGATGAGACAGGAAGATGGATGACACCTACCAAGTTAACCCCGACTGGCGAAATCTCGCGAGTCGAGTTGTCAAGCCGCAACAGATTGTACTTGTCATAGGCGCGACCGATGCAGGAAAATCGACCTTTTGCCGTTTTTTAGCGGATTTCGCACTCGCAAAAGGACTCAAAGTCGCTTGCGTAGATACAGATGTCGGTCAGTCCCAAATCGGTCCGCCTACCACAATCGGTGTGAAGGCCTTCGGACCGCGAAGTGAAATCCAATTACCATCAGCGCAGGAATCGATTTTAGAAAGCGGACAAAACCGAGTAGAAAAGGACATTGTATTTGATGGCACCGCGGATCGGCTCTATTTCGTCGGTGATGTGTC
Organism: Candidatus Poribacteria bacterium; assembly: GCA_009835515.1. Taxonomy (GTDB): domain Bacteria; phylum Poribacteria; class WGA-4E; order WGA-4E; family WGA-3G; genus WGA-3G. The sequence continues at coordinate 3,721 of VXXH01000657.1, read as the reverse complement.
GCCGAAAGGACATTTCCTTGAGACCCTCACAGGAACACGTCTGATGGTAGATAACGCACGTGCAGCCGATGCCGATTTCATTATTGTTGATACCACCGGCTATGTTCATGATCCCGCCGCAGTCATTCTCAAACAGCATAAGATTGAACTCATCAGACCCAACCACCTTATATGCATCGGGCGTTCCATCGAATTCAAGCAGATAACAGCGTGCTACAGTCAACAGGCGTGGCTCAATATTCATTATCTCCTGCCTCACCAGAGTGCTCGATTGAAAAGTGGTAATACACGAAGTCGGTACCGAAAGGAACGATTTGATACGTACTTCTCTGAGAGTAGCGTCCAACAACTCCCTTTTGAACAAATCCGTGGTGGACGCACGCCTTTTTTTATTGGGCGTCCCGCAAATGAGAAAGAGTTAGAAATACTCTCCGGACTTGCGGAGACGCAAGTTTACCATGCCGAATGGGGAAATCGCACCTTATGCTGCATTGTGTCGAAACATCTTTCCAAAGCAACTATTATCCATATTAAAAATTATTTAAGTTTGACGCGCGTTGCAGTCGAGGTTTCTACCTACTTTGAACGCCGCTTGGTTGGATTAATCGATAGTACTGGGTATACCTATGTGATCGGAATCATTGAGGCTGTGGACTTCCAAAAACGAGAACTTAGTGTCCGTTGCAAAACTGATGCTGTAAAGCAGGCGTGTGCGATTCAATTTGGCGATTATCAGTTAAGGTCAAGCAAGTAGACTGGCGTGAACCGAACGGAGCCCAACAGTCAGGATTAGGCATGGACAAAGAAACCCTCACAAAAAACCCAATCTTTAAACGGTTTGTGCGGTATCACACACCTTACACCGGTTCCATTCTCTTAGCGGTGGCTTTCGCCTTGGTAATTGCTGTGTGTGAATTTGGAGCTCTCCGAATTTTTATTGATACCGTTGACGCGCTTAAAGTCGTCGATGGCAACCGATTTGACGAACCTGTGTCTATCCGCTATTTTCAGTTCCAGCAAGATGGTATGTTCGCTTTCAACGGTTTTGAAATAGCATTGACGGATGCCAACGATGCACTCAAAGTTTTCCTATGGTTCCTTACGGGTATGCTCGGTCTCGTTTTCATCAAAGGGTTTTTCGTTTATGGCAACGATTATGTGATGGCACGTGTAGGACATAAACTCGCTTTTCGATTGCGGAATGCTCTCTATCAGTGTGTTGTCTCCGCACCCTTGGGGATTTTGCGTGAGGAACGCACCGGTGATCTCATGACACGTATCACCGACGATGTCCGAGTCTGGCAAACCCTCCTCGCCGCGATGGCAAACATTATACGTGCTGTTGTCCTTGTTCCGTTCTTTCTCTCTGTCATGCTTATCAAGAGTTTCAAACTTACTTTTTTTGTTCTATTAATCCTTCCGCTGGTTGCCTATCTGATTACAACTATTGGCAGACGCATTCGTCGTGCCAGCATAGATATCCAACAACAGAGCGCGGGCATCTATTCACAACTTAAAGAGACGCTTACCGGCATCAAGATTATCAAGAGTTTTACGTCTGAAAACGCAGAAGCAGAACGCTTCCGATCTACGAACTGGAGTCAGTACTGTTCAGCAATACGGCGTGCACGCTTCGCTGCACTTCTGCCTCCCACGATTGAGTGGTTGGGGGCTCTTGGACTCGCAACTGTTTTTGGTTTGGCGTGCTTCGAGGTGATTACCGGACAACTCTCTATAGGATGGTTTATTGGCTATATCGCAATGGTCGCTTGGATGTTCAAGCCGATTAAAACAATTGGCAACGTCAACAGTGCTTTACAGCAATGCCTTGTTTCTGCAGAACGCATTTTTTATCTCCTTGATTTCGGAGCCGAGGCAACCAAGCAAAATAGAGTAGGAGAACGCGACCCCTTGACGGAGAAATCGATAGACGGTATCGAACTCCAGAATATCCACGGAGCCGTTACATTCCAAAACGTCACCTTCGCTTATTCGCAAGATACAGAAAACCAGCAACCACCTGCCAAACCTGTTATTGATAACGTAACGTTTGAGGCGAAACCGGGTGAAGTCGTCGCACTCGTCGGACCCAGCGGCAGCGGAAAGACGACGCTCCTCAACCTACTATTGCGTTTCTATGAAGTCAATTCGGGGAAGATTTTGATTGACGGTGTATCTATTTCTGAAGTAAAACTTGAGTCCTTGCGACAAAGTATTGCACTCGTTCCACAGGACACGTTCCTCTTTGATGGAACGATTTTGGAAAATATCGGTTATGGCTGCCCGGGTGCTACCGATGCAGCGATCATTGCAGCGGCCCAGAAGGCAAACGCCCACGAGTTTATCACAAAAATTCCGAAGGGCTACGCCACGCCAATAGGCGAGGCAGGCGTAAAACTCTCCGGTGGCGAACAGCAACGCCTCTCTATCGCACGGGCACTCCTAAAGGACGCACCGATTCTCGTTTTAGACGAAGCCACATCTTCACTCGATACGCAGTCAGAAGCACTCATTCAAGAATCGTTGACAAACCTGATGCAAGGCAGAACCAGCTTTATTATTGCACATCGGCTATCAACGGTCGTCCGGGCTGATAAAATCCTTGTTATCAAGGATGGAGAGATTTTGGAAACCGGAACACACCAAACACTGTTAGCAAAGGGCGGGTTGTATAAAAAATTCTGTGAGATGCAACTCAGTTAATCCTTTGGTATTACTGTCATAGTGATCACTTTTGGCAACCGTCCACGCTCTCCTGCGTAGCAGTTAAGACGCTATAGAAAATCGTCGTAAAAAAAAAATGCATTTTAGGTAAACCTCTTGTGTTATGTTAACGTCACATATAATAGAAAAGAGCGGAAGTGCTATTAAGTATTTTAGTCCCAATCTCGGAGTCGTAAGGACAACCCATCAATTGAGACTATAAGGCAGAATTACCAGTGAGTGCGCGGACGACCCTTGAATAACAAGCTTCGGAAACCTGCAAACGACGCTGAAACTCGGAGATCAGCTGCTTAATTTCGTCCTTTTTTCGTGATAGCACCTGCGAGATCGGATTCGCGATATACGGCTTCAGAGAGATCAACCTCATATAGATACGCATCTTTGAAGTTAGCACCGAGCAAAACAGTGCCTTTCAGCTTGATTTCACCAAAAATTGCCGCTTCAAGGTTCGCATTCTCAAAACTGGTGAGTGACCCGAAAGGTCCCGGCACCTCACATTTTGGGCAACCGAGAGTGGCACGGCGTAGGTCGGCACGCTTGAAGTTTGTACCACAGAGCAGGCTTCCGCTCAGGAAAGCACCACGTAAATTCGCTTCCTCAAGGTTCGCGTCCGTTAAATTACTACCGACCAGATACGTGCGATGCAGTGTAGCACCCGAAAGGTCCGCACCGGTAAGATTCGCATCGTTGAGATTCGCATCCGTTAAGTCCGTGTTCCGTAGGTCGGTACCGCTCAAGTCTGCTGTCGATAAATCAATACCCGCGAGCGATTGGTTCGCTAAATCAAGGTTTGCAAGATTTTCACCAGAACAGGATTCACCGGCTTGGCATCTTTTTACAATTTCGTCTTGTGTGAGTTGAGCCATTAACTGCCTCCAATGGTTATACCGAATTCGCTTTATCTTTCGCCTATGCGGCTTCCTAAACTTGCAAGCTAATATTAGAGTCTGTCTCATAAATACAATTTGTCCCAAGTCACCTGAGTGCAGGTGTGATA
>VXXH01000144.1 GCA_009835515.1 Candidatus Poribacteria bacterium | reverse complement strand
CTTCAACTTTGAACTTGAGAGCAGGTTCGTAGTAGTGCGATTTATCGCACGTCCGCGGGTCAGAAACGGGCAATAAATTGCCCTACTACGAACCAAATTTACCCTAAAACTCAATCTTGATGCAATACTCGTAAACCTCTTAACTGATAACTCTCACTGCAAGGCAAACTGACAATTGAAAAGAAAGAGGACGCACCTGTGTTAGCCAGTGTTGAAAAAGCGTTAGAATACGATAAGATCAAAAAGCTTTTGAAAAAGTATACCGCTTCTCAACTTGGGACTGCGCGGGTTGATACCCTTACGCCGTCTTATGACATTGATAAAGTCCGTTACCTGCAGACGTTATGTAGTGAAGCCAAATTCTTTCATCAACTCTATGGTGGGATTCCGTTAGCGGGTTTAAGGGACATCCGAGAATTATTGGACCATGCTGCCAAAGTCGGTTCAATCTTAAACGCTGAAGAACTCCTTGATGTCCGAAAAGTCGCGAAGATTCCAAGCGACATCCATCGTGTATTTGAGAAGCGCGAGCGCGAAGATTTTCCTAACCTCTTTGCTATTGTGGACGCACTGCCAGCGTTTCCTGAGTTAGTTGAGGCAATCAACTATTGCATTAATCCAGAGGGTCTCCTACTCGACCGAGCAAGTCCGAAATTACGATCAATCCGCCGAAAATTATTGCGTCTCCGTGAAAATATACACCAAAAGCTTGAAGCGACGCTTCGCTCTCCAGAATGCCAAAAGGCGATTCAAGAACCGGTCATTACCTCTCGGAACAATAGGTATGTCATCCCAATCAAACAAGAGGCACGCGCATCTTTCCAAGGTGTAGTCCAAGCGCAATCCACAAGCGGTGCGACTTTTTTTGTTGAACCTTTGGGCATTGTGCAGATGAACAATGAATTACACGAAGCTGCTGAAGATGAACACCGTGAAATACAACGCATTCTCCTTACGCTGACCGATCACGTCCGAGATCATCTCCCCGAATTGGAATCCTCCCTTGAGTTATTAGCAGAGTTCGATTTTTTGAACGCAAAAGCACGCCTTAGTTTAGCACTGAACGCCGTTGAACCTAAACTGAATACCCGCGGTAACGTCAAGCTCATTGAAGCGCGGCATCCGTTATTGGAATTCCATCTTGAAAATGAACATTCAGCGGATCCTGATGTTGAAGCGAACGTGAAGTTACCGAAACAGGTCGTACCGACAAATGTTCATATCGGCAAAACGTTCAAAACGCTAATCATCACCGGTCCGAATACTGGTGGCAAAACGGTTGTCCTTAAAACGGTTGGGCTGTTGGTGCTGATGGCGCAGTCGGGTTTACATATTCCAGCCGAACACGGAAGTAAAATCGCTATCTTTGACCATGTGTTTGCCGACATCGGCGACGATCAGGGGATCGAACAGAGTCTGAGTACCTTTTCTTCTCATATCACTAAGATTGCCGAGATGCTTAAAACAGTCGAGGTTTCCAATCAATCACTTGTACTCTTAGATGAAATTGGTGCGGGGACAGACCCGAGCGAAGGGACGGCTCTCGGTATGGCACTCCTTGATTGGCTCGGTGAGAGGCGAGTCAATACAATCGTTACAACGCACTACGGGGCACTTAAGGCGTATGCACATACACAGCGAACTATGGAAAATGCCTCAATGGAGTTTGACTGGACAACACTACGTCCCACGTACCGACTGCAGGTAGGTATACCGGGCAGTAGCAACGCCATAAAGATTGCATCCCAATTAGGGATTCCACTCGAAATTCTGGATGAGGCACAAACCCATATAGGCAATAGTGCCGTTGCTGTTGAAGACCTACTCGTGGAGCTGCAAGAGAAGCAAGATAAATTAGATACTGATCAAAACCGTCTAGAAAATAAAATTCGAGAGACTGATGCTGCATACCAGAAACATACGAGACTCGCTGAAACCTTGGAAGCCGAGCGACAGACGCTAAAACAGCAGGCTGAAAATGAGGCACGCGAAATCGTTGCCGGGGCACGGCGCACTGTGGAAAACCTTGTCGCTGATATACGCAAAAAACAAGCCTCTAAAGAGAGTATTCAAAACGCTTTCTCAAAGATAGAAACTGCCAAAAAGGCACTGCAACCAGAGCAACCCAGAAAGCAGCCTGACCCACCGAAGGTGGAAGTCAATGTTGGCGATAAGGTCCGCGTCAAGAAACTGAACCGCTTCGGGGAGGTTATCGCTATTAAATCCAACGGGAAGACACCGCTCCAGGTGCTTGTCGGGAATATGCGAATGCAAGCCGACTACCACGATGTTGACTCGGTCCATCCTAAACAGAAGAGTGCCAATCTCTCAGCTTCCGTCCTTGATATTCAGTATAGCAAAGCCAACGCAATTGCCGATGAAATCAACCTTCATGGGATGTTCGTAAAAGAGGCGTTGGATGTCACCGTCAAATACCTTGATGACGCAGTTCTCGCGGGGTTACCATCGGTGCGTATTCTCCACGGAAAAGGTACCGGAGCCTTGCGTAATGCGGTTCATGAGGAGTTGCGTGAAAATCCGCTTGTATCCAAATATCAGTTTGCACCCTTTGATCAAGGCGGTGAAGGCGTAACCGTCGTTACATTCAAAGGGTGAACATGACCAAATGTTCTGTAGGAAACTTTGACACGAAGAGGCAGATTCATCGTGAACCGTCCTTCTACAAGAAACTACGTGCCACGCGAAACGATCGACGAAATTCGGAACCGAAGCGACATCGTTGAGGTTATTTCCGAATGCGGGATCGCGCTGCGTCCTGCCGGTCGAGATTTCAAAGCACTATGTCCGTTTCACACGGAGAAAACCCCTTCCTTTACTGTCTCAGTGCAAAAGCAGATCTTTTACTGTTTCGGGTGTCAAACCGGTGGGAATGTCATCTCCTTCGTGCAAAAGCATGAGGGCAAATCCTTCATTGAGACAATGGAGTGGTTAGCCGGACGGTTGAATATCGCGCTCCCGAATCAGGATGCTCGCGAGAGCGCGGATCGCAAACGGGTCACGAACTTAGAGGATCTCAATCGCTTCGCAGTCGAACACTATCACCGCGAGCTCCTTACTGAGGGTGCTAGCGCGCCTGCAAGGCAGTATCTTAAGCACCGTGGGGTTCAACCCAAGACACTTCGATCATTCCAGCTCGGATACGCCAAATCTGGACGGCGGGACCTCGTGAAAGTTGCGACAGACAAAGGTTTTACAATCCAGCAGCTCATTGATGCCGGGCTAATTAAAGACGAAGACCGGGGACCTCAGGACCGGTTTTGGAACAGAATCCTTTTTCCAATCCAGAATGAACGTGGTGTGCCTGTTGGTTTTGGTGGACGCGCACTCTCTGAAGAGCATCAACCGAAATACTTGAATTCTCCTGCAACGGTTCTATATGATAAAAGTAAAATTCTCTACAACCTCGACAAAGCGCGTCAAACTATCTACAAGCAACAGCGTGTGCTCCTTGTTGAAGGTTACATGGATGTTTTAATGCTTTATCAGTTTGGTGTTGAGAACGTTGTTGCTTCCTCTGGTACTTCTTTGAGCGAGGACCATGCCCGTTTGCTAAAGCGGTTTGCCCCGGAAGTCGTCATTGTTTATGATGGAGATGCCTCCGGTTTCCAAGCGGCACAGCGAGGGTTACTCCGACTGCTCACTGAAGATTTACGCGTGCGTATTGCCCTGCTTCCGACGGGAGAAGACCCAGACTCATTTACACGGCAGCACGGCGTTGATGCATTCAGGGAACTTACAGACAAATCGATAAATCTCATTGAATTTCAGATTCAGTCCGCTATTCAGAGTCAGGACATTCACCGGATAGATGTAAAAACGCAAATCGTGAAAGAAGTTACCGAAACGCTCTTGAATCTCAAGAACCGCGTTGAACGCAGTGAATACATCAAATACGCCGCGCGGGAACTTCATGTTGATGAACGTGTGCTTTGGGGTGAATTACGAGAAGCGGGACTCAAAGAGACCGCTACTTCTCGCCCGATGCCGCAAAAGAAAGCTGTACAGCAGAAGTTATCGGCACGCGCCCAAATCGAACATCAACTTATTGAAGCGTTAATCCAGAATCCAACGTTAATTCCGTATGTCAAATCCCAATTTGACTGTCAACATTTCACGGAACCGCGTTTCGCCAAAGTCGCGCAATTGCTTTGGGAAGTTAGTACAAATGATGATAGTGAGGGGATAGATATCCAGGCACTGATCAGTGAGTGCCCTGATGAGAATTTGAGTGCCTTCATTTCAAGCGCGCTTTTACGGAAAGCACCCGCGCCGAACCTACAAGCAAGAGTGGAGGGATGCCTCAAGAAATTGCGCAATTTCCACTTACAGGATCTCGAGCAACGCGTCCGATCACACGCGCTCGCCGAAGGCGCAGATGAGATGGAAACACTTGAGCAGTTGGTAAAACTTTCAAATGAGAGACGTGCCCTACGCGGTCGTGGCGTGCAGGACACTCACGATGAAAATTAAACGAAGAAGGAGTTGATAATGGATTTTAAAGACCATCCTACGCTTGATTATCTTGACGTTGACGGAACTGATGAACTCGGATATGACGATGAATTGGCTGAAATAGCCGCGGCCAGCAGCGGCTATACCGATGACTCAGTGAAGGTGTATATGCGCGAGATGGGGAAATTTCAGCTGCTTGATAAAACGCAAGAGGTCGAACTCGCCAAACGGATTGAAGCAGGCCATCGGACCGCCCATGAAGCGCCCTTCAGCACGGCACTCGCAAATACCGAAATTCGGAAGCCGCTCTATAAAATCGTTACCGCTAAGAAA
>VXXH01000477.1 GCA_009835515.1 Candidatus Poribacteria bacterium | reverse complement strand
GTTTAATTTTTCAAAGTCTTTTTTTTCATGAATTGTTTTGTATCAAGTTGATTACCCGTTTTGCCTGTGCTATATCCCGCTCGGCATTCGGGTTCAAATTTCCGGTTTCATTGGTTACGAGGCAGTACACATCTTCGTCACGCCATCCTGCGTCGGGGACCCGAGATACCTTGCATCGGTATTCGTTGCTGTAATACTCCGTGATTTTTTCGAGGGTCATGTAGCCGTTGCCCCCGTTTTCCTTGTGGAGTTTTTCGAGGCACTCTGTGCAATTCTGGTTGATGCTGGTGACTCTGTATTCTTGTCCGTCCTCGCATGTGAACCACCATGCACCATTTTCAAAATGCTTTATTTGGATTTTTTTCGGTTGGAACATTAGCGTCTCCTTTTTACTGCTTCGGTAATGTCTTTGACGACGCGTGGTAGAATCTTTCGACCGGTCGCTCTCAGTGTTTGTCTGACAGCTGTTTCCACTTTAATGTGTGGGGAAGCCCTTAGTACTGCCAGCACGTCGTCGATGAGCATGTCTCGGTAGTTGAATTCAACTGTTGTCATAGGTTATTCATCCTCATTGGTGAAGATATAGCCTTTACGTAATTCTTTGTTGACGTTCTTGGCAAGTTCCTCGTTTCCGCGTGTCGCGACGACAACCGGTTCGATCTGGTCGAAACTATGGATAATCCCTTCATCCATCCAGAAGTCTCGCTCTTGAGCCACGTGCTCAGCGATATTTAGCATGATATGTTCGAGTTCTTCTTGGGTGATATTTGGTTTTCTAACTTGGATTTCGAGAGTTATTGTTTTTGGCATTGGGGTCTCCTTCTTCTAAAAAGGTTACTTCAGATTTTCGCATCGGGATTTCGGTGCCATCTTCGAGACGTAGACCGTATCCCGGGAACGATTGTTGGTGGTAGAGCCTGATGATTGTGCCGATTTCCGGTTTACCAGGTACTCTTTCGATTTGGACTTTGGGACCGTTCTTGATTGGGATCATTATACAGTTCCTGTAGCTTTCTTGCTATCGATTTTATCATTTAATCTCTTTTTCCAGTGTGGGCGGTTTTCATGGGGTCTCCTGTGGTTCAGCTCTATCTTTGTGCCAATTGAATAGATCTGGCGCAGTCCACCATACCCGTCCGATGGGCTCGAGCCTGTGGCATGCGAACCGGTATGCTGTTTCGAGATTATGCGGTGCTGGCCAGAGATGCGAGACGTACATGCAATCGAGACCATTTTCGATTTCGGTGTCCCAGTCGAGTGGTAGTCCGTTTTCCAGGAGAATCATCTCTGTCGGGGTGCCGTCTTCCTTGAAGATCACGTACTGGACCCGGTTGAAATGGGTGTCCATTTCGTGCATCGCATCTTCGTTCTTATTTATCAGCCAATCAGAGCGTAAGTCATTGTATTGTCGCCATCCGTAATAGAGATCCACTGTCCCGGAGAGGTAATTCTCGTTCTCGACGGTCGGGTAGTGGTGTAGTCCTATTCTTGGTTTTCGTTCTATGTTAGGCATTTTGTTTTCCTTTATAGAGACTAAATCTGTCTTCTCTTTCGATGATCATGAAGGGGTTTATTTGGTTCTGGTTATCGATAGATTCGATTTTCCTTCTTACGCCTTTTGTGATGGGTTTTGATATTTCTTCACGATCTTTGTAGTATGCGATTATGTCGTGGGTTACGACTGCACCGTGGTAGCCATTTCGGTTGAGTGCAAGGGCTACGGGGCATCTTCTGCAATCACTAACGGAGCCATGAAGAAAATCTTGATCCTCAATTTTTGTGATTGTTCCTACTGGCATTTTTTCTCCTTTCGCGAGACGTTCTGCCTGCTCTTGAGTAACGGAGCAGGCAGGTTGTTGAAGCGAAATTCTTATTCATCTTCTGGTTTGTCGTCTAATCTTTCCTCGTCTAACATATTGAGACTAAGGGCGATCTGGTCAACTATCTCGTGATAGACATTCACAGTCAGCCGGACGAGATCAAAGCCCTTGTGGAATATGTGATCGTAGAACTCTTTGCCGAAATTGCCTGCCATGTCATTGATTACCTCTTTGAAGTCGTGGTAGTGCTCGGCGATAAACTTCAGCGCAGTCTCAGTGTCAGCGAGGTTGTGTTTGGCATACCTGGCGTACGGTTGCCATTCAGGGTCATGGGGGTGATCTAAACCGAGGATTGTCCTGATGACGTATCGGAGGGGGTCTTCCTTGATCGGCGGATATGCTTCAACCCTGTCAACTGCCCCGTTGATACACTCGATAACGTACCGTTCAAGCTCGTTGGGGCGGTCTACGTGGACTTTGCCATTTACGATTCTGGCTTCTTCAATCATGCTGCTTTCCTTTCCGGGGGGTGAAGCCCGATTTCTTGTAACAGGGAACCTTCCTCGACGGACGAATCGCCGTCCCAGTCGATGCTAAAAGATATATTTTTGATTCCCTTTTCCGCGAAGAATTTGGCGAGTGCATCTTCCGCGACTCCGGCGGCATCGGCAAGTACTTCTTCAACCTGTTCCTCATCTTCCTCATCGTATTCGTAAGAGAGATTCCAGTCGGATCTGATTGCCATGGTTATTCTCCTTTCAAGAGGGTGTAGATCTCATCGATCCGTTTGGTGATGATGTCTAAGTCCTCACCGTCTCCCATCTTTTCGATGACACGGGAAAGATCACCAAGTCTGGTTCTGGCGCGGTCGATTGTTTCTCTGGCTGCTGTGTACCGGTTGAATAGCCCGTACATGGTGCGGAACGCCTCATCGTAGTATTCCCAAAACTCTTTGGTATCTTCTGGGTCGTTGTATTCCTGATCGAATTCTATCCCTCTGAGGAAGTCAAGAGCTTTTTTTGCTTCATCGGTGAACTCTTGATCTTTTTTCTCTGGTAGGGGTTCGAGCGTTTTGTAATTTGGATAGGGGTTTGTCCGTGCCCATTGGATATAGAAGTCGTTTTCGTGTTTGAATTGTACTCCAAATAGTACGGTGTTGTTCTCCGTATAGATGTTGAACTCGGAGACGGTTGTGATTTCGTCCTCGGTGCCTTCATCTTCAATAGTGAAGTCTATCTCGATGAATCTGATTGCGTCTGGTGTGATCTCTTTTTCTTCAAGTCCGGCAATAGCGGCACCGCAACCGGCTTCATTGAGGATTTCAAGTAGTTTTTCGTAGGATACTCGGTACATTCTGTCTCCTTTAGTTGAGAGATGGACGATAAGCTCCGATTTTCATGAAGCCTTTCTCGTCCTCTGTTTCTGGGTGTGTTATCTGGATTTCTATGGATTTGAGTTTGATCTGTGGGAGTGGAACTGAGTGAAGCTGCTTGCGAGCGTCATTGAGGTAATCTTGAAGCTCTCGGTCGATCTCGTAGAATTTATCGTCTACTTCAACTTCTCCGGTGTCCGGGTTGTACTCCACGTAGGGGATGTCGTCAAGGCACGCGTGCGGCATGTCCTCGTGAAAGGCATTGATGATTGCTTTCTCGAGGATGTTGTAGCCTGCATCGTAGGTATAGACGACGATTGGGTTTGTTAGGTCTTCGAGTGTGTACATGGTTTCTCCCTAAAAGATAGCAAAGACGGAGAGTCCGTCAACTTCGATTCCGGCTTTGTGTTCGATGATCCCTTTTAGGGCTTTTTTGGCTTGTTCGGCTGTGAAGTCCTTGATCTTGATCCGTTTTTTCGGCAATGCTTCTTTTGTCCGGTAAATCCCGTGAATGTACCAGGTAAAATCTTCAAGGTGGTATTTCAGCCAGACGGCGGTCTGCATTTGGGGACCGTTATAGGCGGGGTTGTGGTTGTATTCTGGGAGGCGGGGTGTGATGAGTAATTCAGCATCGTCCCAAGCACGTCCTGGTAGGTTGCAGCTTGATAGTTTTTCTTGGTGAAGCATGACGAGTCTACGGAGTTCTTTCACATCTAAGAGGTTATTCCGGCAACCGCGTTGAGCCACGTCTAATGCTACTGTGACGGCACCTTCTTTGTCGAGTCTGATGGGAATCATATTGATAGCTCGCTCCTTATCTGTCGAAATTTACAAAATTAAAAACAGAGATGCGGAAAATCTTTTTCTCTCTGTCGTGAAACAGCAGAGAGAAAAAGATAAGCATCTTGGAGCATCTACTACCTTAAAACAAAAAAGCCCCTTTTTGGGGCGGGGTAAATTTCTATTTTTATCGTTGGTAGGGTGTTGTAAATCCAGTTGTGACGTGGTGTGGATAGGGTGTTGATAAACTGTTGATAAGTTTAGTGCTGAGGTCTTATCGTAAAAGAAAAGAGGATGCCCATAAACTGAATATCCTCTTTGTTTAGCCGTTACTGTGGATTTACTGGATCACATTCAAGGAACAACGTTGGTAATGTGAATTTTTAGGAATGGTGCCGTATATTCTCAGTCCATTATTAGTGACTTCATAATTTAATCTATACCATGTTCCTTCGACTTTCGGATTTGGGGAGTTGCTTTCGATGTTAATGTCAATCGGTTTCCCTTTTTCTACTTCGTGTTTTTCTGTGGATACAACCTCTTTGTTTTCATCAAGAGAGTTAATTTCGACTATCATGGATTATTCTTCCTTTGTTGGTTAGGTAGGCTCGGTTAGGAAACCGAACCTACCGGTTGATTCTTGCTATAGTAGGGACTATAGCGACAACCACGTGTTCCATCCTATTCAAGCAAGGCTGCGATTTCCGTGTGGTTCTCGTTCATCGTTTTCGTGGTCTCGGCAATCAGTTTGAGTGCCTGGTTCTGTTTCTGCACGGTTTCTTGAAGTGCTGCGACGGCTTCGGCATCTGTATCGGCGATTTTGCCTTCAAGTTCAGTCAC
>VXXH01000435.1 GCA_009835515.1 Candidatus Poribacteria bacterium | reverse complement strand
CAAATTGACCTAAGGCAGCAATCCTTTTGGAGTGAGAATCTCGCAATTGCCATAGCATTCGGACGAGGTTGTGCGTTGCCCTTCCGATTTCATCCGAGGAGTAAGTCTGGTCAAGAGATAAATCGCCACTTTCTGCACTCTGAATAATATGGGTCATCCGTTCTAACGGCTTCATAATCAAGTGATTCGTCGTTAAGTCGATCAGAATTACGAGGAGGGCACCGACAATCACGATCAGGATCGCGTGCATCAACAATGAGTTTCGGATTGACCGGTCAATATAAGGCACATCAAAAAGGACCTGTATGTAGCCAGTTAACGCTTTCCGAATCCACAGGATCTCATCTTGCTTCCATAGATTATAAAAAACGCCTCTCTCTTGGTCGGTAATTCGCCAGCGTCTACCTTTCTCTTCAGGTATCACAAGGACGAGTCCTTCTGGCACATAGGTGTTTTCACCAAAGGCTCTCCACCAAACTTTATGAGGCATCCGCCCTTCATCAAGTGTTGGGACATATGCGAAGTCGCGCGGATCTAACTCAATCGGCTTGGGTGCCGTCAAAACGGCAGTATACTTAATAACAATAGCCGTTGCATTTTGTCCCTCAACAGCGTGTACCGTCGCGCCTTTTGCCTCAATTTGTTCAAGGTCCGCTGCGTCAAGATTTATGTCACCAGCATCTTCACCAGTGAGTAGGCTCGAGCGAATACGCGTGTTGTTTACGGAGACATGGACATTTAGCACATCTTGCATGTCCGGGTGTACCTGCTTGAGTTCAGTAAGCACATAGTCCAGCCGGTTTGCGTCAAATACTTTTGTAGTTTCGATTTCTCTCGTAATCGCATCAAGGATTGTGTTTTCAGTGATTTTCTTCAGTTCCGCACCGCGTTCTGCCCCCAAGGCATGAAGCGCATTCATTTCACTTCGGACACGAATACTGTCGAAAAAGTAAAATGCCACTAAGACTGCTATTACCGAGAGGTTGATAACAAGGGAATACTTCCATTGGAGTCGCATTTTAACCCATCACACGGTTCACTGCCTTTTTCCACTGCGTGAGTTTCTGATTCCGTTCGTTTGTGTCAATCTGTGGTGAAAAGACGCATGCTGTAGAAACCTCGTCTGCAGGAGTCACTTGTGCAGATCGATACGTCTCCAGTTCAGCGATGTCGTTCCACATTCCGGTTGTCATACCAGCGAGGTACGCCGCACCCAGGCCTGTTGTCTCGATTTGCGCGGGACGTTCTACAGCTATCCCCAGAATATCTGCTTGGAACTGCATAAGAAAATCATTCGCTGTTGCTCCACCGTCGACGCGCAACCGGTCGATCGTCATGTCTGCATCTGTTAACATCGCAGTGACGACATCCGCAGATTGATAGGCGATTGACTCTAAAGTCGCACGGATAATCTCTGCACGAGTGCTCCCGCGTGTTAAACCGAGGATCGCACCGCGTGCCTCAGCGTCCCAATAAGGGGCACCGAGCCCAGTAAACGCAGGCACAACGAAGACACCACCTGAATCTGGGATACTGGATGCAATCTTTTCCGTTTCTGCTGCGTTCTCAATAATCTGAATACCATCTCGGAGCCACTGGACAGCAGCACCCCCGACAAATACACTCCCTTCCAGCGCATAAACGGGGTTTTCATCTAAACTACAAGCAAGTGTTGTCAGGAGTCCAGTCTCCGTTTCTATTTTTTTACCACCTGTATTCAGCATCAGGAAACAGCCGGTTCCGTAAGTATTTTTCACCATGCCGGGTTCGGTACACAATTGCCCAAAAAGGGCTGCTTGCTGGTCCCCCGCGATGCCAGTAATCGGGAGGCCATCTAAGGATATGTTTTTTCCGAAGGTTTCAAGCCAAAAATTACGGTAGAAACTCGCTGTCCCGAAGTTGTTTGCAGATGGATAGACTTCAGGCAGTATAGCTTTTGGAACATTGAAAATTTCCAAAAGGGTATCGTCCCATGAAAGATTGTTAATATTGAAAAGTAGTGTGCGCGATGCATTTGTGTAATCGGTTTTATGGACAGCACCATCTGTCAATTTCCATAGGAGCCAAGAATCTACAGTCCCAAACGCAAGTTCACCGCGTTCTGCTTGTTCCCGTGCACCGGTAACATTATCAAGAATCCAAGCGATTTTTGTTGCCGAAAAGTAGGCATCTAAGACAAGACCTGTTTTTGTCTTGATCTCTTCTGAAAGTCCTTGTTTCTGAAGTGTGTTACACCTATCTGTAGTACGCCGGCACTGCCACACAATCGCAGGATGGATCGGTTTTCCTGTCTCGCGATTCCAGATGAGTGTCGTTTCACGTTGATTTGTGATGCCGAGTGCTATAATGTTTGGTACTGTTTCTCCAAAGAGGGCGTCTATGGCTTGTAGTGTAGCGTTCCATATCTCCTCTGGATCGTGTTCTACCCAACCCGGGTGTGGGTAATATTGTGTAAATTCTTGGTATCCGCGTGCAACGATATTGCCTTGTACGTCAACAAAGAGGGCGGTCGTACCTGTTGTCCCTTGGTCGATCGCGAGGATACAAGCTGTGTTCGGCATGCTGCGCGTGCGACTCCTAATTCTTTTTTCTTAAAGCATAACACGGCTGGGAAAAAATAACAATTGAAAATGAGGACTCGGTTGACCAGAGGATTTTAGCATTTTTTATCAATTCAAGTTGACATCGAATTTATTATTCTGCTATAATATCCTATTATCTCTTGACAGGATTGAACAATGCTAAATTACATAGAGCCGTTTTCGTTTGCCTTTAGTATACTAATAAATTTGCCACTTTCTAATTAAAAAATTAAAACTCGTATATCGCGCCTATTGAGCGGAGGCTTGGATTTGAAAATAGGCTACAGGTAGACGAACTGGATAGTTCTACGTCTCAATCAATGTGCGATTGAGATGATTGTTGCCAACATAAAACAGATTTCTGATAGTTCAGAGAGGAGTGACGTTGTGAAAAAGGTTTGGCTTTGCGCTCTGGTCGTATTCTGCTTGGCTGTATATCATAGCCATGCACAGATTCAGTGGGATGCTGAAAAATTTATGCCGTTGTCCGATGTGAAACAGGGCATGACAGGGAAGGGGTACACTGTATTTTCAGGCATAGAAGTGGAAGAATTTGATTTTGAAGTTGTCAGCGTTGAGTACAACTATTTCCCCGGGTGGCATGTCGTATGGTGTAAAGGGCTCAGCGACAACTTTAAACGTACCGGTGTCGCAGGGGGCATGAGCGGTAGCCCGATCTATATTGACGGTAGACTCATAGGGGCACTCTCACTTGGGCATTTCAATCAGCGGGAACACGCCAATCTTTTTGGTGTCACGCCGATTGAATCGATGATTAAAGTCGCACAGCGTGGGATGGAACCCAATTTAAGTTACCAAGGCACGCAACTCTTTGATTTCGGTGCCGCAGCTGCGGTGCAAGCATCTGGTTTAGATATGGGGGCATCGTTGCTGCGCGACGGTAAAGTCTCACAGGTCCCGCGTAGTTTTGATGAAGTGTGGTTTGAGAACATGTCCCGGACTTCTTCCCAAGCGAGATCCGCACAGCTGTCGATACCGCTCGCGATGCCACCACTGAACCCAGAATTAATGCGATATGTCAAACCGATTTTTGACAAGTTCGACTTTACCCCTGTCCAAGCAGCGGGTGGTGGCGGTCGTATTAAGGAATCACCGGTTGAGGAAGGACAGATAATCGGGACGGAATATGTACGCGGGGATGTCTCATTTTTTGGCTATGGTACTATCACTTATGTCAAAGATGATGAGCTCCTCGCTTATGGACATGGTACACCCTCGGCGGAAGGTAATGTGAATCTACCGCTTTCAGGCGGTTATGTCCATTTTATTATGCCGAGCCGATCGCGCTCCTCCAAGATCGCTGCACCGACACAACTCGTCGGGACCTTAGTCCAAGACCGAGAAACCTCAATCGCCGGTATCATCGGAAAGCATCCGAGTTATATTCCTGTCAATGTTAATGTGCAAACAACTGATGGGAAGCGACACGAAAAGTATTATGAAGTCATAAGAGACCGCGGGGTATCTGGCCTTTATGTCGGAGTCGGGGCATCCTATCTTCTTGATGCGCTTGAATTCTATTTCCACGACTACACGGTCAACCTAAACGCTACCATCACCTTGAAAGAACATCCTGACCTCACAACTCGAGAGTTGGCGTACAAAAACGTCTTTTCTTCCAGCGGCTCACCAGCGTCTGGGATCATGCAGACGGTGATGTCCCCAATAATGTTGTTGGACAGCAACACTTACACAAAGGTTCAGGTTGAGGGCGTTAACCTTGATATTAAGGTGGAGGATAAACGCCGAACGGCGAGAGTTATAAGCCTTCAGGTCGATAAACTTCGATATCGCCCTGGGGATACTGTGGCGGTCGAAATAACTTTGCAACCTTATCTTGAAATGCCGGTGGCCCTGACAGGAACAATTACGATTCCAAAGGATACACCCGATGGGCTTGTTATGCTTCTCGCTTCCAACGGGAGTTTTTATGAGTCTTGGCAACGTTCCCGGGCGCCTTTTAACTTCCGATACAGAGACATCAACCAGTTAGTTGAACTCTTGAAACGGGAGGAAAACAATTCCAATATTATTTTGGAACTCTCTGTGCCGCAACCCGGACTCACTGTTCAAGGTCAAGAATTCTCGAATTTACCACCCTCAGTCATGTCTGTGATGAATACTGCAAAGCAGGTCGTCGGAAATTCCGGATATACTGCCGGGACAGCTTTACATGTTGACAAACTATCCACAGACTATGTTGTCTTTGGC
>VXXH01000771.1 GCA_009835515.1 Candidatus Poribacteria bacterium | reverse complement strand
TCATAAGGCAGCTTACCCTTTTTCCGGATAGGGACAAAAGCAGCGCCGATCCGATAAGCGAGCACCGTTGAGAAAATGAAACCGCGTGCTTCAGGTCCCGCAACAACATCAATGGCTTCATACTTATAATGGCGCGCGAACTCATCAATTACCCGATGAAAGGCGGTTGGATTTCCTAAAAGTGGCGTGATGTCTTTAAATAAAATCCCCGGTTTCGGAAAATCTGGCACTTCTCGAACAAATCGCGAAAAATCTTGCATTATATCCGTTTATCCTCCTGTACCCTCCTGATGTGGGTGTATCATAATCTTCATTCCTTTTCGGGATTCCATTGCCTCAAACGCCTTGTCAATCTCAATGAGCGGGAAGTGGTGTGTAATGAGCGGTTTCACACGCACTAAACCTTTTTCAAGGAGACGGACTGCCAATTCATGGTGACGTGGTACACACCCGTGTGAACCTGTGACGAAACACTCTTTATAGTGGATAATATTTGAGAGAACACTCATAGGACGCATCGTCTTTGGCAATCCGCCAAACAGGTTGACATACCCGCGGTGCGCCACCATTTCAATCGCCTGTTCGTGTGCCTCAACCGAACCGCACGTTGTAACGACGATATCAGGTCCCTCGCCACCTGTTTCTTCCTTACATCTCTCAATGACATCTTCCTCTTCAGAAGCTATATAGGCATCTGCCTCGTAGAACTTTGCAATCTCCATTCGGAGTTTGCTCCGTTGTACACCAATAACTTTCGTGGCACCCATGATCCGCGCGAGGTCAATCATCATACATCCGATCGGTCCGAGACCGATAATAACGACGGTTTTGCCGAGGGACATATTAACAAGCTCAAGTCCGTTGATAGCACAAGCGAGCGGTTCAGCGAGGGCGGCCTCATCAAAACCGAGCGTCGCATCGAATGGGGTAACCGGTCCTTCTTCCAAAACGAGGCGCGGAAGCTTCATATATTGCGCAAAAGCACCAGGGATTTGATAACCGATGGCGTAGTTGATGTCGCAGTTGTTTCCGAGACCATCTCGACACCAATGGCACTGCCCACACGGGACATCGGCACCGATTGACACTCGGTCGCCTTCTTTGACGCGCGTTACGTTTTTACCGGTTTTAACAATGACACCGGAGTTTTCATGTCCAATAATAGTCGGGGGTTTAACTCTTGGATTACCGTGATGGAGGATGCGGACATCAGAACCGCATATACTAACAGCTTCGATCCGCATTAAAGCGGCATCGTCATCAATTTCGGGTTCAGGTACTTCTTTCACGCTCAAATTGTCAAGACTCTCAAGTATAGCCGCTTTCATATTTTTGTAGTTATCACTCCTCCGATGGATGAATCAAAACTTTTGCGTAGAATTCGCTCTTATCTCGCATCTTATGTAATATGTCTGTACTGTCCGCCAATGGTACTTTATGTGTTATGAGCGGCATGAGTGTTAACATCCCAGAAGCCACCGCTTGAAGTACAGTACGCCAATCGTCGTCGTTGCCTGTGGCACTATAATCAGAATTCCATGTCCCAAAAATGTTCACTTCACGCCGCATTAACTGCGATATAAGCACTACTGGAAGCGTTACATCTTTAGCAGGGTTACCGAGCAAAACGACGCTACCGCCGCGCCCGACACTTCCGAGGGCATCGTTATAGGTAGCGGGAACCCCCGCAGCCTCAATACAAACGTGCGCACCCTTTCCATCAGTATGTGCGTTCACAATCTCAACCGGTGCCTCGGTTGTAGTGCTAAATACTTTGTCAAATCCGAGTTGCCTCGCCAGCTCCAGTTTATCCGCAACAATATCAAAGAGAAACACTGTTATTGCGCCCATGATTCTTGCCCACTGCGCTGTCATTAATCCGATAGGTCCCGCACCGAAGATAGCAACTGTCTTTCCAGCGAGCGGTGTATTCGCACGGCAGATTGCGTGTAGTGCGACTGCAGCGGGTTCTGTCATCGCTGCTTCCTCCAAAGTCACACCCGGTGGAACAGCGATCAGGTTTTCTTTCGGCGCGACGACATATTCAGCAAATGCGCCATCGCTTCGCGAACCGAGATAGTCGTAGTCGTGGCATTGGACATACTTACCCTGTTCACATGCTGCACAGGTGCCGCACCAAAGCAACGGGAATACAACGACAGGATCACCCGGGGCAAAATCGTCAACACCCGGGCCGCAAGCATCAACGATACCAGCGAATTCGTGTCCACAAACCGTTGGGAAACTATAAGTGCCTTTGACGAAAATTCTCGGAATATCGGAACCGCAGACACCACAGAACCCAATTCGGACGCGGACCTTACCTTCAGCAAGAGGTGGCACCGGAATCTGCTCTAATCGTAAATCTCCAACGTCGTGAAGGACAAGTGCTTCCATCAGACCTCTCTATTTGCGAGTCCGAGCGTAATAGCCTGCTGAATTCGCTGAACATTGCCAAGCCGTGAACCGGATTTCTGGAAAACGCTACTCGTTCCACCGACCAAGATATCCGCGCCTGCAGATACCATTTTCGGGATATTTTCAAAACTCACATTACCATCAACTTCAATTGGTAGATCAATAGCGTGCGCATCCAAAAAAGTGCGACATTCCGCGATCTTTCGGAGCGTCGCTGGGACTACCTTCTGCCCCGCAAATCCCGGATTTACCGTCATAATCAGCACGAAATCGAGGCGATCAAGGACATAGCCCAAGGCAGAGAGTGGCGTTGCTGGATTGAGTGCCGCGCCTGCCTTGATGCCGTGTGCTTGAATGAGAGACAACGTCCTATCAAGATGTGTCGCCGATTCAACGTGGACAGCTACCTGTTGAACGCCAATCTCTGCGACTGCATCTACAAAGAAATCGTTGTTTTCCACCATGAGGTGAACATCAAAAGCACAGCCTGTCTTCGGACGTAATTGTTCAATTAAGGCAAGCCCAATCGGCATATTCGGAACGAAATGTGCGTCCATCAAGTCGAAATGGAGCATATCAATGCCAGCGGCTTCTAATTCCCGAACATCAGCTTCCAAGTTGCATAGATCCGCGCACATCACCGATGGCGCGATGTGGATGTGTGGTTCTGAAGATGCCGTATTTGGCGTGGACAAGATAGCACTCCCGTAGTGTCAAAATTCCCATGCTTATTCTAACATAAAATCTTTAATAGTATAGCATAAAATGATGAATTTGTCAAATTTTGGCATGGGCGGGTCAGGAACGCGACAACACCTCATGAATTCGTGAATCAAGGTCTATAGGAGGGTCAAAAGGGATGTCAATCGGTTCGTGAGAGATCGCACTTGCATAGATGCCCAAAACGGCATTAAACTGGTGCAATGCGAGTTTCAGATTCGTTTCGACTGGACGGGTATCATCCTCAATCCAGTCAAACACCGCCTCCGTTAGACGTGCTTGCGCGAGGTCGTTGTTTTCACGCCACTCATCAGGCGTTGTGCGATGATTTTCCATCTTTGCATTAGTAAAGATTTCCCATCCACTGAATTCCTCAAAGCACACGTGCCCATTTTCACCATAGGCGGCAACGCGACAGTGTTTGTAGATGGCATCGTCGTCCATTACCCGCGGGGATATAAAACCGGTGTTCCAGGACCCGTAGACACCATTTTCAAACAGGACTTGGCACGATGATGTATCGGGGGCTGGATAGGTACTGTCAAGTGACTCCGCACCACTCACAGTGCCGAAGACGCGGGCGATTGGGGAATCATCATTCAGGGACATCGCCCAATCAATGATATGCGTGCCTTGGGCAGAGAGGTTCATCCCACACGAGAAATCTAAAAGATAAACTTTTCCTAATTCACCACGCTGCACTACCTCTCGGCACCTGATAAGTCCCGGGTGCCAGCGGTATTGTTTTCCAACGCCGAACTTTGTGGCAGTCTGTGCTTCCAATTCGCACAGCAAACGCCAATCTTCGACACCGCAGGCTATTGGCTTTTCAACGAGACACGCTGGCACACCAAGTTCTGATACCATCGGCATAAGCTCACGCCACTGATCCGGCATGGCAACAAGGTGAACAAGATCCGGTTTCTCTGTTCGGAGCATCTCCTCAGCGTTTGCATAGCCGGTAATCCCGAAAGTCTCAGCAAATTTTTCGCGTCGGGCAACATTTGATCGGTTCGCACAAGCGACTAATTTGCCCTGCGAAACGTGTCGATAGGCATTTGCGTGGCCGTAGGCTCTACCGCCACAGCCGATGATTGCGCTCCGATATTTTGGCACTGTATGGATCCCTTTCATTCCTCGTCTCCTCTGTTGAACTTTCCGTCTCGCCACTCTTTGTATACCAGAAACGCACCGAGTAGACATAAACTGTAAAATAACAAGACTTCTATACCACTCGTTATGATAGCGAGCTCTAAGTTGCGTCGCAAGTCCACGTCCCTTATATCCAGCCCCGGCTTCCATGGCCATATATATGTGTTGTAAACCGCAAGGACAAGCCATCTGAAAAGCCTAACACCCATAGCTGTTACGAGGACGATCAGCCCCTTTGACCGCGTTCGGAGGCAGAAAAACACCAAGAAAACCATAAGTGCCAAAAATCCGACGTACCCAATCCACGTCGTCAGATCGACAAAAACCTTCATCAAAATATCCCTCTCAAAGACAAGGATAACCCGCTTCAGAGCTGCGCAAAGAAACCTTACGCATAGAAAGCGAAGATGGATTCACATCCCGGAAACCTCCTTTATTCTAACCCAACAATGAAACAGATGGCAAGAGAAAAAATATGTGCAACTTTGAGGCAAATCTGCTAAAATAAAACAGAGAAACCCATAAACAA
>VXXH01000526.1 GCA_009835515.1 Candidatus Poribacteria bacterium | reverse complement strand
GTGTATCCCTATCCAAAGCATGCGTGTAGAGTTGCCATTGGTCCCCGCCGGGCCGCGGAAAAACAGGGACCAGCAATGGGATTTTCAGTTTTCTTGCGATGACAGTCGCATGAGATGCCTCTGTGAATGCTTTCACTTTCCTATCAAGTCTTTTAAAATTGTCGCCATACCCTGTATTGCACGGCTCTACCAGGAGATGGATCGGTTTGTTAGCATCTATCCGGTGTGGAATAAACAGATAATATGGAAAAGCAAAGCCATCTGTAAGGTCCGTTGAGACGCGGCAAAGCAGCTCACTTGAGAGATCAAGTTCTTCAATATTTGTTACAGGAACGGGTGTCATATCCACAAAAGTACGTGTAACTGGTTCTGGCCCTTCAGTTGTGAAGAGAAGCGTGTGTTCATCTAACGGATTGCCTGCTATATCTTTAATATTTCCATCAACGCCCAATATGAGCCGATAAATCTTTGAAGCCGCGAGGTGTTGTTTAAATGAAATAACGAGGGTTGTGTTGCCATCCTCCCACCGGATATCATCAACCGGAACCCCAGCAAACGTCACATCAATACCTCTCATTCTTTCATCAAAGACAACCCGAATCTCCTTTAGGTCTGTTGAAATTTTTTCAGATAAGTTGGGAACAGTTTTCTCTACTTTTGGAGGCGTTGTATCTTGCAGCAGCGAGGCAGCATTTGAATCGACGACTTCACATTCCTCAATGACGGCTTCGTCCTGATAATCGTTTTGCCATTTATAGGTCCACGCGTTGCCGATCTGCAAGGGGAAGTATGCTGCGGCATTGGCTGGGACCTTGTATTCCAGCAATTCCGCTTCCGTTACAATGCCATTGGCATGTTCAAAGCGCATTTTTACGATTCCAACGCCCTTGGCGAACCACAAATAGCGCGTGCCATTCGCCAAGGCACTCTTCAGTTCGGAGTCGGCTTCAACACCTGTGAAAACAGTTTTATGCCTAAGACACTCACGGAAGGTCCCTGCGGAAACTTCTACTTGCTCATAGTTTTCCAAACTTGTTTCCGCTTTTATGTACCATCGACCGAAGCGACCTATTTGCGTCCAAGTATTTCCTACACTTAAGGGAAATCTAAAAAGCTCTATCCCCTTGTGGTTAACATAAGAGAACAACATATACCGCGGCGACGGATCAACTCCACCACTCCCTCCACTGGTAGAATAAGTTGTGGATGTCAAAGCCTCATCGGTGTTCCTAAGATTGAAAGTTCCTTCTGCCAAATGCCCTCCACCTTCCGCGGTAGTATTGACAATCAAGGTAATATCGCGCTCGGGTTCATCGGCAACAGTTACTTCTTCTGTTTCAACTACCGGTGCAGCTGCAAATAGGACTGGATGATCGTCAGGTTGTTGTCCGGTACCTTCGTTTTTACTAAGCGCATCAGAACTTCCGAATTGTGTCCGAACATCCGGTTTGGATTCAAGGTTTAGCACAATTGGTGCCTCAATAAATTCAACCGTCATCTCAGATGCAGCATCAAAACTATACGGCTTTTGGAAGCGGGATAAGTATTGCGTACCGACACCCAACATCAAGAAGATAACTGCTAACGTAGAAACACCAACTGCCCGCGGAATTAACGGTTTGCTACCAGACGGTGTAGCGGGTTTTAGACGCGAAATCTCACGCATGATATTCTCTGTGAGATTTGGTGTGATTTGGAAGTTTTCTAAAGCCTCTCGTATCATGGGTTCCTCCCTCTTTAAACGTTGCTGCGCCCGGCGCAAACGACTCCGAACCGTATTTGCGGATATTCCTAAAAATTCTCCGATCTCTGCACTCGACATCTCGCCGAAGTAACGCAACGTTACAATTGTGCGTTCACTCTCCTGAAGCTTGGCAAGCAACGCTTTGACGACCTCGCGTTGTGCTTCTACCGCTGTCTGCTCATTTTCCGAAATGACATAGCCAGAATAGGTTGCTTTTTCCAACGTTGCACTACTCGTATCTTCCAGCGACTCTGTCCGCAAACGTTTCTTACGCGACCATGCCTTGCAGTGGTTCGCCGCGATTACATAAAGCCAACTCAAAAAACGCTGTGGCTCCTTAAGCATCGCCAATTTCTGGTATGCTTTCAGGAAAGTGTCCTGCGTAATCTCTTCGGCGATGTGAAAATCGCCAATCTTCCGCCACGCCAGCGCGTGCACCGGCTTTTGGTATTTTCTCACAAGCACGGAGAACGCAGTATCATCGCCAGCGAGGACGCGTTGGATGAGTTTAGCATCGTCGTTTTTCATCAGTTATCCCATGGGAAAGGAGCACTATCATTTCGGATTAACACCAGTGACGCGACTTATGGGTCAAACTGGTGCAAAAAAATGAATTTCAGGATTATTGGACGTTTCTTTTCGAGGAGGATCATTAGTATTATATCACATACTAACAGTCTACGTATGTTCTAAGGTGGGAACATGGGAGTATTTAGTCGCAAGTTGTTAGTGGTTAGCAGTCATGAGAAGTGCTATTAATCATCAGCAAAGGAGGCATTAACGGATGGTGTCTATACCTAAGTTAAGGGCACATACAGGAAAGAGGCGGGATTAGTTGAAGTTTAAGAAAATATTTCGGTAATTCTATATTTCCTCAGGCCCGGTAGGTTCGGTTTCCTAACCGAACCGGACTTCCTAAAAATTACCGAATTAATATTTTAATCTTCATGAAACCCCGCCAGGGAAGAAGAATTTATGTATCTGTTTTCAATGCGGTTTGTGGGTTTTCACGTCTGCCCATGTTGTGGTGAGTAAGTGGGGTTTCGGTGATACCGGTAGCGTATACGCGGGATCAAACCAGTCGCCACCAAAATTCCGTGAAATATGCGTCAACTGCGTCCGAATACCGCTGTTTACATCAAGTTCAAAGATCTGGTTCTCAACATTAGTTCGCTGTGTGTAAAGGACTTGTTCACCATTCGGGGATATCTCAGGTGCCCAAACTTCCTCACCGGCTTCATCAACGAGTTGCTGGAGACCAGTGCCATCGCGATTCACAATGAAAATGGTCTGTTTGTCCTTCCATGCGTTGTGCAGTGCTTTTGCATTGTCCAGATCCAGTTCCGCAATGACCGGTAACGGAGCGTTGTTTCCGACAAAGACGAGTTTATCGCCTGTTGCTGACCAGGATGGAGTTCGTTGCCAAGGTAATGCTTTCTTAGGTAAAAGTCGCGCGTACTTTTGTGTGCGGACGTTGGCTAATATAAGCCAGGTGCGCCCGGGTTCAGCCGCACCACAAGCGATTTCTGTGCCATCCGGCGACCATGCTGGATCCGAACCCAACACGAAATATTCGGCATCTTGTTTGCCTAAGGTAGCAATGTAAACACCGCTCGGTCCGTCCTTTCCGTTGAGGTACCAATAAGCAATCTGTTTACCATCGGGTGACCACGTTGGATCTTCTCTACGGGTCTCTGTTTTGGATTTAAAGACCCGTCGGACATTGGTGCCGTCTGAGTTCATGAAATATAAATCTCGCTTACCCCCGCGATCCGAAACAAAAAGAATCAGCTCGCCAGTCGGAGACCAGACGGCACCCAGATCATGTGCGTGATGTCGGGTTAGGTTCACCTTTTCGCTACCATCCGGATTCATGATATAGACTTCGTAGTTGCCATCTCGCGCGGAGGTAAATAGGATTTTCGGCGTTGTCGGGGCTTTTGCGAAAATCGGAGAAACGCTAACATTCAACACCAACAGGATCAATATAGCAAAGATCAACAACTGCATCATTTTCATAGGAGTTTCCCTACTGTTTTTTCACATCTCCCCATGTTGTCGTGAGCAACTCCGGTTGTGGTGAAACCGGCAACGCATACGCGGGGTCAAACCAATCACCGCCAAGATTCCTTCCCGCAACATGTGTTAACTGTGTCTGAATGCCACTGTTCACATTGATTTTGAAGATTTGGAAGTGCCCATGAGTTTCTTGTGTATAAAGAACATCATCTCCATTCGGTGATGAGGCAGGATACTGCGCGTAGGAACCGGCTTCATCGACGAGTTGTTGGAGATCGGTGCCATCGCGATTCACAATGTAAATGGTCTCCTTATTTCTCCATACAGGCGGGAAACGGTCTTTCAACGGATCGAAATCTGGCGGTAACGGATGCTTATTCCAAGAAAAGACGAGTTTGTCACTTGTTGCTAACCAAGACGGAAAGTTTTGCCAATCCATCGCTTCCTTAGGTAGCAGGCGTGTCAGTTTCTGTGTGCGGACATCAACAAACGTAACCCGGCGGGCATGTCCAATAGGGACATAAGTAATATAAACGATTTCCGTTCCGTCGGGCGACCATGCCGGATAAAAGCCTCTCGTAATAAGTTCCTCTTTCTGGTCCCCTAAGGTCGCAGTGTAAATAAAAGACGGGCTGCCCAACCCTTCGGCGTATGTATAAGCAATCTGTTTACCATCGGGCGACCACGCCGGTTCGTCTCTATAAGCGTCCTTTTTGAAGACGCGTCGGACATTGTCTCCATCTGGATCCATCAAATATAAATCCCGGATGCCATCACGGTCAGAAACGAAAAGAATCTGCTCACCCGTTGGGGACCAGACGGCATCAACATCCGCGCCGCGATGTCGGGTTAGGTTCACCTGTTCAGAACCGTCTGGGTTCATCATGTAGATCTCCCGATTGCCATCCCGTGAGGACGCAAATAGGATTTTCGGTGTCGTCGGTGCTTTGGCAAAAAGCGAAGAAGCACTGACATTCAGCACAAACAGAATCAATGAGACAAAAACTAACAACTGTATCCTATTCATAGCAGTTCCTTTTATTGTTTTTTCACATCTCCCCACGTAATCGTGAGCAAATG
>VXXH01000578.1 GCA_009835515.1 Candidatus Poribacteria bacterium | reverse complement strand
CCATATTAAGACGGAAAAAGCAGATGCGAAAGCAGGCTTTTTCAAAAGTTTACTCGTAAGCTGCGCAACCACCGCCAAATAGGGGGACTCCTTTCAGTGAACAAAACGCCCAGAAAATCTTTTGCCAAAATGCAGATTCGGACAGATCTACCGAATCTTATAGAAACCCAAAAGGTTTCGTATGATGCCTTTTTACAGCGAAATGTCTCACCCAATGAACGTATAGATACAGGCCTCCAAGCAGTATTTAAAGAAGTGTTTCCCATCCGAGATTTTTCGGAGGTCAATAGCCTTGAATTTGTCAGTTACACCCTCGGCACACCCAAATATACACTACAAGAATGCGTCGCGCGCGGGGTGACGTATCAAGTCTCTCTCACAGCGCGTATCATGCTTGTCCTGCGTGAAGCCGACCCGGATGCCGATGAACCGCACGTCGTGGATATCCGAGAATCCGATGTCTATCTCGGTGAAGTGCCATTAATGACTGAAAACGGCAGCTTCATTGTCAATGGCAGTGAACGTGTGATCGTGAGTCAGCTGCATCGTTCGCCGGGGGTCATCTTTCTTGAGAAATCGTTGCCAACCGGAAGACGCACACCGACTGCACAAATTATCCCCTATCGAGGGGCGTGGGTCGAATTTGAAATAGACACGAAGGATCAGATTTATGTCCGCATCGACAAACGTAGAAAATTACCCGCTACAGTGCTACTGCGGGCACTCGGTTGGTCATCAGACGCGGACATCTTGAAACTCTACGCCAAAACGGAACGGCTTGTGCTTGACGGATGGCAGGTTACCCACGTAGAGGGACCCGCAATACAGGTTAAAGCCGATGATTTGTTAGACGCTGCAGAATTTCGACAGGCGAGCAAGGATTATCCCGATCTTGAAACTGAAAAGTGTCATCGGGTTACGCTGGTCTCAGATGAGGATGAGGGCTGCCCCTTAGAGGTAGGGCAACTGATCTCGGAGAAAGACCGGACCAGTGCCCGCAGAAAATGGAAAGGCTTTGAAACCGAACTGCTGCGCCGTGTTGTTGATACCCACGACAGCGGATGTGAGTTTACACTTGGCCAAGTACTAACGAATTCAGAATACGAAGCCGCACTTGCCCGCTACGGAAAAGAGGCTTTCACGGCTGAGCAGACGCTGGCCGAAGATGCGCAAGATAGGGTCTGTGCTGAAGACGTTATCCATCAAGAGACCGGTGAAGTACTCCTTACCGCGAATACACTCCTCACCGAAACCGAATTAGAGCGGCTCCAAGAATCTGGTGTTGAAGCACTCACTGTCCTCGATACCGAGGATTGCCAACGCATCCGATTTTTACGGAATACACTCGAGCGCGATCGACAGGCAGACTACGAGGCCCAATACTCTTTACAAGACGCAGCGCTACTTACCATTTTTCGTACGTTGAGACCCGGAGATACCACCAATATAGAGAACGCGCGTAAACACCTCACATGGCTGCTTTTTGATCCACACCGATATGATTTAGGTGTCGTCGGGAGATACAAACTGAATCGAAAATTCCAGAGGATACCCGTTTACGGAGAACCGCCTGAAGAAACGCTGCGCACACTCCGCCCAGCAGATATTGCCGCTACGGTAGATTACCTGCTTAAAGTGCATAACGGGTTAGCACCGAAAGACGATCTCGACCATCTCGGCAACCGACGTGTACGCGTTATTGGGGAACTCCTCGAAAACCAGTTCCGGATGGGATTATTCCAAATTCGTAGGACGACGCGCGAACGGTTGAGTACCAATAACGATGTTGCCAAAGTCGTACCGTCTTCACTTGTAAATCCGAAACCGCTTATGATGGCACTTCGTGAATTCTTCGGTTCAAACCAGTTGTCGCAATTTATGCAACAGATTAATCCACTGGACGAGTTGACACACAAACGCCGGATCTCAGCGATCGGGCCGGGTGGACTGCATCGAGACAGAGCGACAGCCGCTGTTCGCGATGTACATTGGACACATTACGGGCGGGTCTGTCCTTTGGAAACTCCGGAAGGTCCCTCAATCGGGCTGATTGTCTCTCTCGCTTGCTATGGGCGGATAAACCCTTACGGTTTTATAGAAACGCCGTATCATAAAGTGGAGAATGGTGCCGTTTTATTAGAAGAGATCGAATATCTCACGGCAGATAGCGAAGATACCGTCCACATTGCTGCGAAGACCGCATCGCGCGACATCCCACAAACTACAAATGGGGACGCCGAGGCTTCAGGACAACTTCTGCCTATTCGCAGTGGTGAGGATGTCGTGTCGCTCCCGATGGAAAAGGTGAACTACATCGGGGTCTCACCACAGCAGATCGTTGGTATCTCTGCCGCACTTGTCCCGTTCCTGGAACATGAGGATGCAAACCGGGCTTTGATGGGGGCGAACCACCAGCGCCAAGCCGTCCCGCTTATCCGACCAGAATCACCGCTCGTCGGGACAGGAATGGAAGAACCCGCGGCCCGGTATTCCGGCGCACTGATCACTGCGAAACGAGCAGGCACTGTCACAAGTGTCTCTGCCGACGAAATTCTCATATACACCGGTGAAGCCCTTCACCATGATGAAGGTGAAAACACCTTCAGTGAGATGGGGTATGATGTTTATAAACTCCAAACATTCAAGCGGAGTAACAGCGGCACCTGTATTCATCAACGTCCGATCGTTGCAGTGGGGGATACAGTTGATGCCGGACAGGTCATCATTGATGGTACCTCTACAGAAAATGGGGAACTCGCACTCGGTCGAAATATCCTGTGTGCTTACATGCCCTGGGGGGGGCACAACTATGAGGACTCTATCCTTATAAGTGAAACGCTTATTAAAGAGGATACCTTCACCTCTATCCACATTGAGGAATTTGAGGTAGAGGCGCGCGAAACGAAGGTAGGACCGGAGGAAATTACGCGGGACATTCCGAACGTTAGCGAACAGCGGCTCGGTCAACTTGATGAGGAAGGGATCATCCGTGTCGGTAGCGTTGTTAAAGCCGGTAATATCCTTGTTGGCAAGATCACACCGAAAGGTGAAAGCGAATATGGACCCGAAGAAAAACTCCTACGAGCGATCTTTGGTGAAAAGGTTAAAGAGGTCCGAGATGCTTCTACCTATGTGCGTCCTGGCGTTGAAGGTGTCGTCATTGATGTGAAGGTCTTTTCACGTAAACCCGATGGCGCGCAACGACGCGGGAACTGGATGCAAGATGATTCCGGATTGTCAATGGCTGATGGGTTACGCTATGAATCGAAACGTAAGGAGATTGAGGAGACTTGGCGGCAGCAGACCGCTTCGATCCGCCGTCGGAAAATTGAGGAGATTCGCAATGCGCTCATCGGATGTCAACTCGTTGAACCACTTTACGCCGTCGGTGATTCCGAACCTTTTGCGAATGCTGGGGATAGCCTGACTGCCGAAGTTTTAGATACCTACATCTCCGGCTTCACGGCGGATGAGTATCGGACGGTAGCGGAGGATACAACCGCTGAGACCTTCATTGCTGATCCACGTTATAGGATAACAAGTGTCCCTGAACCTGTTCCTACTATCGCGACACGGACACCAGAAAATGCAGACGCTACTATCAGCGACGAGGATGAGGACTTTGAAGCAGTCGGCATATCCTCTGTTGCATCTTCTGAAATCGTCAACGCAGTCGAGGCATATCTGAGTGAAGTTTGCCAAAATAGCCTTCAGACACCAGTCATCAGTCATCAGCAAGAGGGTGTCGGAGTATCAGATCCCTCTTTAACTGACAACCGAGAACTGACAACTGAAAACCAATATGCTGATGTTTCACTTCTCGGTTACGATGGCAGCGTAGTCGCTATTGCCCTGCATAAGAACACGGACGCCGACGATGAGGATGCCGAAGGCGAAACGGATACCGCGCAGCTTAAGGAGACGCTTACTGCAACGAACGCTCGGTTCGGGATATTGCTAACTGAAGAAGCCCTTGAACCGGATAACTATGATTTCTACGAACTTGTAGACAACACAACGTTGGAAGCCCGGGAACGCCCAGAATTTGAACATTCCGTTATCTCTCAACTGGAAGAAGCCGGATGTCCCGTTGTCGATGGTGAAGAACTCACCGAAGAGAGTTGGGCGGATTTCAGTGGAATCTATCCGGGTTTGCAAGCAGAGCTATTCTGGCAAGTTAAAGAAGTCTTTGATCCAGAATGCCCCTTGACTACGGGGCAGAATCTTTCCGATGCCGAGTATCTCCAGGTATGTAACGATTATCCGGCACGTCTTGTAGAAGCTGGGCAGCGACTCACTGCAGAGGAGCAGGACGCACTCAGTAGAACTGCCAGAGATCTAAAAACTGAAAGCGTTTGGCACATTACCGCTGTTTTCGATCCGAAGTGCACACTATCGGTTGGCGAATCTGTTGCTGATGCCGACTACCAGAAAGCGCGTAAGGCATGTAGTTTGTCGTTCTCGGACATCAACGTGACTGATGCCGAGGCGAAAGAGCACATTCAGCGTGTTGAGGAGATGGCGCAGGGCAGGATAACCGCTTACACGGATGAAAAAGAGCAGGCACTCCAGCAATTGGAAATGGGCGATGAACTCAAGCCCGGTGTTATCAAGCGCGTCAAAGTCTATGTTGCGAGCAAACGTCCTATTTCTATCGGTGATAAGATGGCGGGGCGCTACGGTAACAAAGGCGTTGTTGCAAAAATTTTGCCAGCTGAGGATATGCCCTATCTGCCAGATGGGACGCCCGTTGAATTGGTGTTGAATCCTTTGGGTGTACCCTCTCGAATGAACGTCGGTCAAATTTTGGAAATTCATCTCGGATGGGCGTGCCATGAACTCGGTATCC